>VGNY01000025.1 GCA_016865895.1 Chloroflexota bacterium
CGGGCGATGCCTAATATGCCGGCACAAATCGGTGAAGGTATGACGGTATGGACAGCCACTGCTGTTGTGAATCAGCAGCAGAAGGAGATGGCACAGTCTATTCTGGCTGCCCTGGGTGATGAAATCTATGTTAGCAGTGAGAAGTACATAGATATGGCGACCGCTTTAAGCGGCAGCGGTCCGGCGTATGTTTTCCTCGTTATCGAGGTGTTGGTTGATGCTGGTGTGCATATAGGTTTGCCCCGTGACATGGCTGAAAAGCTGGTGACAAAGACGGTGCTAGGCTCAACCCGAGCTGTCGAGGCGATGGGTAAGCATCCAGCGGAACTAAGAAATATGGTGACATCGCCAGGGGGAACTACAACCGAAGGACTACTGCAATTGGAAACGGGTGGCTTGCGTTCCCTGCTCCTTAAGGCGGTCATTGCTGCTTATAACAAGGCTAAGGATTTGGGTTCCAAGTGAGGACGCCCTTTTTTCTGTCATTGCGATTGAAGCGAAGCAATCCTATGATTCACCCTCACTCTGACCCTCTCCCGTCAATGGAGAGGGGAATAGAAGGGGATTGCCTCGTCGTCCTTCTGCGAAGGACTCCTCGCAATGACAGCAGACATTCTCAGTTTGACCTTGAATGGGACGACAAGGATGTAGTGCCCGAGGTGGTCAATCCGGACGTGAATTTCCTGTTTCAGAGGATGAATGAGGTTGTCCTGGAGAAAGCGGCTCCGATACAAGGAGAGATGATAGTGGATATCGGGTGTGGTAGGGGTATTGATGGTGTTGAGTTGGCTAAAAGGGGAGCGGTGGTTATTGGTCTTGAGCCTTCAAGTGTAATGATAGCGCATGCCAAAAACCATATTTCAGAAAATGGGGCAGGTATGAGTGTAGTTCGGGGGGTGGGCGAACACCTGCCGTTTCAAGCTCAGTCTTTGGACAAGGTTGTGTGCAAGGGGGCTTTGGACCACTTTCCTGAGCCGGCGATGGTCATAAGCCAGATCGGCATGGCGCTTAAACCTGAAGGGAAGGCGATAGTAGCCATAGCCAATTTTGAAAGCCTTGGCTTCAAATTGGGCAGGATGGTGTGGTGGTTCAGGAAAAGGCTTGGTTTCAAGCCTCTGGAGGGAAGGATGCCGTGGGAAGTGCCAGAGGACCATACATATAAATTCGATTATTCACTTATCAGTCGCCTGGTGAGGAGTTACCTTAAAGTGGAACAGGTTATCGGAATATCGCTGCTTTTTGGCCTTCCCTGGTGGGGTATATTGCTCGCTAAGTGCCCCAGAAAAATATCGCTTGCCATATTGAATTCGCTGGATAGAGTGGCTCGATATCTTCCTTCGTTCAGTGATGTTATTGTCCTTAGATGTAGGCCGAAGTAGGGGAATCGCTGTCATCTAAATCAATCGCCGTAATCGTATTATGTGTGAGCCTTGCGGGCATAGACGACCAGACTTTTGGAGAAGAATTTGTTGAGGAAGCTGTCGAGGAGGCGAACAGGTTTGCTGTTGTGGTATATATCCCATATCAAAAACTTATGATAAAGTGATGGGATTAGAGCTTTTTCATTGTTTACCCCGAAGAGGGAGCGGGATATCCAGTAGAATGAATGTAGCGCGTGTTTGTGGCGGATAGCGTAGATGTGCAGGTTGTTCTGTTGTAGCTTAGAGATGAGTTCGCCGGCTTTGTATATCCTGATGTGGCCTCCGGGCTTGCCGTGATAACCTCGGGACAATTTCCAGCAGATGGTTTCGGGGAGATAGGAGGGCACGCTGATGGCAAGCGTGCCCTTGTCCTTTAGAACTCTCACTAACTCCCTGATACCCTGGAGGTCATCGGGAACATGTTCCAGTACTTCCGAACAGATGACTTTATCGAAGGAAGCATCTTTGAAGGGGAGGCTCAATATATCTCCCTTAAGTAGAAGCCATTTCCCTCTGGTTTCGCCCTGTTTATCCAGAAGATAAAGGGCGTAGTGTGCCTTTTTCAGATTTGTCTCGTCAATATCCAAGGCACAAACCAGGCATTCATTTCGTTTACATGCTTCCCAACTATGCCTGCCTTCGCCGCAGCCGACATCCAGAATTAGCTCACCATCCTTAATTTCTATTAGGTCATAGTCGATGGTGAGCATTCATGATATCCTATACCCAAGTACACTTTTGTGACATCCTTGTCTTGTGTTAGTTTGAGCGCAGCGAAGAGTCTACTTAGAGAAAGCTCAGCAAAGGCTACGAGATTCTTCGCCCTTTGGGCTCAGAATGACAAGGGTTCCTGGCTTAGTTGTTAGATACTTCTATTTCTGAAGTTTTTATTAAGTAGCTTCTGGTGTTTTGCCCGGGTGAAGTTTCTTCCATTTTTCCAGCAGTTGTTCCTTGCTTTCTTTGTGGGCAGCGTCTGGAACGCAGCAATCTACAGGGCATACCTCGACGCATTTGGGTGATGCAAACCAGCCAACGCATTCAGTGCACTTGGTGGGGTCGATTACGTATATTGACTCCCCTTCTTTGATGGCCTGGTTCTTGCATTCTGGCTCACAGGCGCCACAGCTAATGCATTCATCAGTGATTTTGTACGCCATTTTTAGTTTAACCTCCTCGTATTATATGTTTTGTTGTGTTAGCTCTATCTTGTAATTTTATCTTGGTTTTGTGGCAACATTCACTTTCGTGAGGGCTGGCTAAGTTCTGAGGCGAACTTCTTCCTCAGGGCATCAGCAACGTGGTCTGGCACCATATTTTCAAGGCAGCCTCCAAGTTGGGCAACTTCTTTAAGCAGGCTGGAACTGAGGAACTGGAATTCCAAGCTCGCCATAAAGCAGACCAGTTCAATGTCAGGTGCTAGCTTCTTGTTCATCATCGCCATCTCAAACTCTCGTTCAAAATCGGAGCTCATTCTAAGTCCTCTGACCATGACTTTTGCTCCGACATTTTTAGCGAAATCGACAGTGAGTCCAGAATAGGATTGCGTCTCGACATTCTTCAGATGAATTGTGGCTTGCTTGACCATCTGCAGCCGTTCTTCGGTGGAGAAAAGAAGACGCTTCTCAGGCCTGTCATAAACACCTACGATTAACTTGTCGAATATTGATGAAGAGCGTTTGATGATGTCAAGATGTCCATGAGTTATGGGGTCGAAGCTGCCGGCATAGATAGCGATAGTCAAGGTTTAGCCTCCTTCTTTTGCCCAGAAAAATCCATGATTTTTCCAGGGGCGCTTTTTTCGTATATTGAAATACAGGTATCGCCGTATCGTCTTTCTTTAACTAAGGATAGTCCGTCGTAGCTGTGTTGTAACGGAAAGCGGGAAGCGTGAGAGATTACAACTAGGGAATTGGCACCGATAACTTTTGAGCTAGCTAGCTGTGTCACCATGCTGTTTATTAATGGGTCCGCATAAGGCGGGTCGGCAAATATGACATCGTATTTGTTATCGAGAAAGGTGAGAGCTTTAGTTATGCTGCAGCAGTATACATGAGCTTTTTGTGAAAATCCAGCCTTCTCCAGATTCTGTTTGATGGCAGTGCAGCATTTAGGTTCCTGGTCGACAAAATCAACCCACTCTGCGTTGCGGCTTAAAGCTTCGATACCCAGGGCACCGCTGCCAGCATACAAGTCCAGCCCGCGGGACCAATGACCGGTAAGGGAAGCCAGAATGGAAAAAATGGCCTCTCTCACCCTATCTGTTGTCGGGCGGATTAACTGAGTCTTGGGTACTTTTAGCTGTTGTCCCCTGGCTATGCCACCGGTAATACGCATTATCTTGAACTTTACCAGCATTATTATACATTGCATTATTCTTTAGTCAAGCTTGCGTTTAGCGATTCTATCTGTCATGACTTAGCAGAAAGTTCAGAGACCCTTCGCTGTCGCTCGGGGTGACAGGATGGTACAAAGGGTAATAGGCGGGTACAATAATCAGGCTTTGCCCTTTCGTTTGTAAGTGTGTTATACTTTCGGGCAACATTTTTGGGCTAGGGGGCCTGAGTACTTGCTGGCAGATTTCGGCTACGTCGGGATACTCCTTATCATAGCTGTTCTATTCACAGTTATTACGTTGCTTCTACCTTTAACGCTTACCCTCTTTGGCATTGTTCCCAGGAAAAGCAACCCAGTTAAGTCCTCTACTTACGAGTGTGGTATGGAAACTATCGGTAAGACCTGGGTTCAATTTAACTTCCGCTATTACTTTTTTGCTGTTCTCTTTGTTGCTCTGGATGTACTGACTGTTTTCTTGTATCCCTGGGCGGTAAATCTCAAAGGGTTGGGCATACTCGGCCTAATTGCCGTAGCTGTTTTCTTTGTAATTCTTATGGTGGGATATATCTATGCCTGGTTTAAGGGGGCCTTGGAGTGGAAGTAAAAAGTTACCTACCATCACCACACGAAATCGATGTGGCTGAGGGCTTAAGGATTAACTCGCTAATAGAAGCCTCACGGCAGCCGATACCCGACCCTGATAGCTGGCTTGAAGCGGAAATCAGGCGTAACGTTGTGGTAACGACGGTGGATTATGTGCTCGACTGGGCACGGTCGCGGTCTATATTTCCACTTATGTTTGGGTTGGCCTGCTGTGCTTTTGAGATGATTGGTATGGCAGCTTCGCGTTTTGATATTGCACGCTTCGGTATGGATATTTTCCGCTGGACACCGCGCCAGGCCGATTTAATGATTGTCGCCGGAACGCTTACCTGGAAGATGGCACCGGCAGTAAAACTAGTATATGAGCAGATGGCTGAACCTAAATGGGTGATTGCCATGGGGCAGTGCACCATCAGCGGCGGGCCATTCAGGGAGTCCTATAGTGTTGTCCCGGGTATCAATCGTATAATCCCGGTCGATGTCTATGTGCCCGGTTGTCCGCCTCGGCCTGAAGCACTGATTCACGGCATAAGGAAGCTACACGAGAAAATCGTCAAGGAGAGCATAAAGAAAGCGTGACCGCGGCCCTAAATGGTGAGCATGTAGCCACCAAGGAAATAGCTGAAAAGTTTCCTGACTCAGTGGTTGCTGCCGACAAGTCAGCGTTTGTTGTCAAGAGTAAGTCTCTTTATCAGGTGGCGGAGTTTCTCAAGAATGCGCCAGGGCTTGATTTCGATTACCTGACCAACCTTGTTGCCGTTGACTACATGGATTACTTTGAAGTCGCTTATCATTTGATTTCATTGAAACATAACCACAGCTTGGTTTTGAAGACCAGGTGCCATGACCGCGACAAGCCTGTAGTGCCTTCGGTGGTCAATCTGTGGCGTTCAGCCGATTTCCAGGAGCGAGAAGCTTATGACCTCATGGGTATAATCTTCGATGGCCATCCTAATTTGAAGCGTTTGTTGCTCTGGGAGGGATTTGTTGGACATCCGTTGCGGAGGGATTATCTCTAGATGACGATAAGGGCCGAGCCTTTTATTCTTAATATGGGTCCTCAGCATCCATCAACCCATGGCGTCTTTCGCATGAGAGTTACACTTGATGGCGAAGTGATTGTCGATTTGGAACCTGTTATTGGTTATTTGCATCGTGGCATTGAGAAATTGGGGGAAACCAGAACGTATACCCAAATCGTCCCGCTGACTGACAGGCTTGACTATGTAGCCTCGATGACTAATAACTTTGCCTATGTGCTGGCAGTGGAAAAGTTAGCCGGGATAGAAGTTCCGGAGCGGGCTGAGTACTTGAGGATTATCATGGCCGAGACGATGCGTATTGCCAGCCATCTTATGGCAGTCGGCTTTTTCCTTAACGACCTTGGAGCTATGATGACTCCAGTATTATATATGTGGCGGGAAAGAGAGAAACTGCTGGACTTATATGAGATGGTTTGCGGTCAGCGGCTTACCTACAATTATATGCGCATCGGTGGTGTCAGTCAGGATATCCCCGAAGAATTTCTGCCAGCCCTGAAGAAGTTTGTGGCTGAGATGCCACGGTTTATTGATGAATATGACCAGCTTTTATCGTTGAATGAGGTTGTATTGGCGCGGACTAAAGGCGTTGGCATTTTGCCCAAAGATACGGCGATAAATACCGCGGCGAGTGGCCCGGTGCTCCGAGCCAGCGGTGTAAAGTGGGACCTACGTAAGGCTGACCCTTATTCTATTTATGACCGCTTTGACTTTGAGGTACCAGTGGGCAGCCTCGGTGATAACTATGACCGGTACTGGGTGAGGATGCAGGAGATGAGACAAAGCGTTCGTATTTTGGAGCAGGCAATAGTGCAGCTACCTGAAGGTGAGGTTTGTGCCAGAGTGCCTCAGTTGCTACGACCGCCGATTGGTGAGGTCTATGGGCATATAGAAGCGCCGAAGGGCGAGCTTGGCTTTTATCTTGTCAGTGATAATTCTATTGCTCCTTACAGGTTTCATATCCGTCCTCCGACGCTGATTAATCTGACCGCATTAAAGGACATGGTTGTTGGCTGGAAGGTGGCTGACCTGATAATTACGTTTGGCAGTATAGATGTCTGTTTAGGGGAGATAGACCGGTAATGACGCTTCTAGAGCAGTTTCATCTGTGGTTGGCTAATATGTGGCCAGGATGGGAATGGTTGGCCTATGTTATAGCAGCCATAGTCGGGGTAGTGATTATTCTTGGTTTCCTCTTGATTATGGTTCTTGTATTTATCTGGTTTGAGAGACGTCTGCTGGGTCGGTTTCAGATTCGCCTGGGTCCCAACCGACTTGGACCTGAAGGGATTTTTCAGCCTATTGCTACTGCGGTGAAGATATTATTGAAAGAGGACATCGTGCCAGCGAAAGGTGATAAAGTGCTTCACTGGCTGGCGCCGGTGATTGTGTTTGTGCCGGTGTTATTGATTTTCGCCGTAGTACCATTTGGTCAGCGTGCTATCTTAACTGACCTGAATGTGGGTATAGTTTATGTGGTGGCAATAAGTTCCATATCTGCGGTCGGTGTATATACGGCGGGTTGGGCATCGAATAATAAGTACGCCTTGATATCAGCTTTAAGGACAGTAGCCCAGATGGTGAGCTATGAGTTACCGGTTGTTTTGTCCATCATTGGCGTGGTATTGATGGTTGGTTCGCTATCGATGACCGAGATTGTGGAATCCCAAAATATTCCTTTCATTTTGCTACAGCCTCTTGGTTTTGTTATCTTTTTCCTGGGAACGCTCGCTGAGATGAACCGGAGTCCGTTTGACCTTCTCGAGGCTGATTCTGAGATAGTAGCCGGATACCATATTGAGTATTCCGGAATGAAGTTTGCCATGTTTTTTCTCGGTGAGTATGGCCATGCTCTGGCGTATTCGTGTATTGTTGCTACCCTTTACCTTGGTGGCTGGCAGGGGCCGTTGCTGCCGCCGATTATATGGTTTCTCATCAAGGTCATAGCAGTATTTTCGGTTATTGTGTGGATGCGTGCTACTCTACCGCGGTTGCGTGTAGACCAGTTAATGGGTTTTGCATGGAAAGGTCTGCTGCCTATGGCGGTAATTAACCTGTTTATCATTGCTGCCGAGGTGCTGTGGCTGTCAGAAATTACGCCATGGTTAATGGTGGCGGTGAATTTCGTTTTTGCTGGTGTGCTAGTTTTGTTGTGGTCGAAGCTGTTTACTTTAGGAGGCGGCCGAGTTGAAGTTTGAGAGATATGGAGTCGGCGTAGCTAAGGGTATGGTGGTAACCTTCAAGCACCTGTTTCGCCCGCCGATTACTGTGCAATATCCTGAGGAAAAGCTGATTGTCTCAAGGCGCATAAGAGGCAACGAGCTAGTCTGGTATCCAGACAAATGTACTGGCTGTGCTACTTGTGCCAAGAGTTGCCCTCAGGGAAATATTGAGATTGCTACTCATGTAGGTGACAAAAACAATTACGTGGTTGATAAGTTCGAAGTAGATACTGGACGTTGTATGTTTTGTGGTTTATGTGTTGAAGCTTGCCCCTTTGACGCGTTGGCGATGGGTCGCAGTTATGAGCGAGCCCAGTACCGGCGGAGAGATGTTATATTGAGTAAAGAGCAACTTCTTATATCTGATATAAGGCAGCCCAGCGGTTACGCTCGGCCAAAGATTGAGGCAACTCTGCCTAAGCAGAGTTTGCTTATTTATTGGGATAGAGAGGAAGGAGGACAAAAATTGAGTTGGCTGGGGCTGAGCAAGAAGAGAGGTCGAGGTGTTTGATATCGTCTTCTGGATATTGGCAGCGGTGGCTGTCGGCGCAGCATTGGCTGTCATTATCCTGCGTGATGTCTTTCGGGCGGCTCTTTCGTTAGTCCTGCTTTTCTTAACTATAGCTGTGATTTATGTAACCCTTTACGCAGATTTCCTGGCAGTTGTGCAGATACTTATCTATGTAGGGGCTATCTCAATATTGATTATCGTCGCCATCATGCTTACACACGAAGTCTGGCGTGGTAGTCCATCAGGTAAGCTGCGCATTCCTGCTTTGGTAGTGAGCCTGCTGCTTTTAGGGACACTGGTGTTTACTGTGGTGGGTACCAAGTGGGAAACAAGCGGTGAACCGCCTCTGCAGCCGACAACAGCGGCTATAGGTTCAAGCCTATTCGGTGGGGGTGGCTTTATATTGCCTGTAGAAATCACAGCGGTTTTGCTTTTGGCAGCGGTACTGGGTGCTATTGTGATGATAAGGGAGAAATGAGATGTCGGTTGGGCTAGAGCATTATCTTACTTTATCCGCAATTCTTTTCTCCATCGGGCTGTATGGTGTCTTGGCTAAGCGTAATGCTGTGGTCATCTTGATGTGTATTGAAATCATGCTTAATGCAGTGAATATCGCACTGGTTGCTTTTTCTCGTTATGTTGTGCCAATGCTTCTCACCGGTCAGATATTTGCCATATTTGTCATAGTGGTGGCTGCGGCTGAAGCCGCTGTAGGTATAGCTATAATAATCGCTATTTATCGCAATCGTCAGTCTGTAGATGTGGATAAATTCGATTTAATGAAATGGTAGCGAGCTAAGATTAAGATATGTGGGTTCAGGTCAAGAGCGCACCTAATTTGATAATAGCTGAGATGTGGAAGGAATTCTTCGAGGGTGAAGGAATACCGACGCGAATTCTACCTGGCCAAGAGAGAAAGCCAAGCAGTGGCGAATTGGCTAGCTACCGTATCCTTGTGTCTCAGGAGAAGGTACATGTTGTCGAGGAGGTCTTGAGGAAACTCTGATGCCTAATCAGATGCCGTGGCTAATATTTCTTTTACCTCTATGCTCGTTTATCATTATTTCCTTTATATTAAGGCCATTCTTTAATCAGCGTCCTAAGCTCAGTGGTTACGTGACCATTGGCGCTATAGGCATTGCCTGCGTCTTTTCCTTCTGGGTACTAGCTGAGGTCTTGGCTGCTCCTGGTCATAAACTGAACATACCTGATATCCAGTGGGTGGTAGTCGGTGACCTTAACGTCCATGTTGGGCTAATAATCGATTCGCTATCTGCGGTGATGGTGGTGGTGGTTAGCTTTGTCAGCCTGATGATTCAGATCTACTCTCAGGGTTACATGCGCGGTGACCCTGGCTATCATCGCTACTTCGCCTTCATGTCTCTGTTCACTGCCTGTATGTTGGGCTTGGTCATGGCCGATAATCTTGTCTTCCTGTTTTTATTCTGGGAGGGTGTTGGATTAGGTTCCTATCTCCTTATTGGTTTCTGGTTTCACCGGCCTTCTGCTGCCAATGCAGCCAAAAAAGCTTTCATAGTTACGCGGTTTGGTGATTTTGGTTTCCTTGCGGCTATTCTTTTACTTTTCTATCACACAGGCACCTTCAACATTGAGGAACTGCATGGCTTGGCTGTAGCTGGCACTCTAGCCGGGACAATTCTGACCTGGGCTGCCATTGGCATTTTTTCTGGTGCTGTGGGCAAATCAGCGCAGTTTCCTTTGCACGTCTGGTTGCCTGATGCTATGGAAGGCCCAACTCCGGTCAGTGCCTTGATACATGCTGCGACGATGGTGGCTGCTGGGGTTTTCTTAGTGGCTCGCTTCTTCCCACTGTTTGAGCACTGCCATGTGGCGTTAACTACGGTGGCAATCATCGGCGGTTTTACAGCCATTTTTGCTGCTAGCATGGGGCTGGTGATGACTGACATTAAGCGTGTATTGGCTTATTCAACTATTAGCCAGCTAGGCTATATGATGCTGGGGCTGGGTGTTGGCGGGGTTGCCGTTGGCATCTTTCACTTGTTTAATCATGCTTTCTTTAAGGCTCTTCTGTTTCTTGGTGCTGGTAGTGTCAACCATAGCACAGGAACTTTTGACATGAGAGAGATGGGTGGCTTGCGCAAGGCAATGCCATGGACTTATGTTACCTTTCTTATTGCCTCATTGAGTATTGCTGGTATCTGGCCGCTTGCTGGCTTCTGGAGTAAGGATGAAATCCTGGCATATTCCTTTACTAATAACCAGATATTGTTCTATCTGGCTATGATTACCGTGTTCATGACGGCTTTCTATATGTTCCGAGCTGTGTTTCTCACCTTTGGTGGCGAGTACCGGGGTGGAGTGGTATCAAGCCACAGTGGACATGAGCATGGGAAGCTTCACGAGTCGCCGGCAGTAATGGTTGTTCCTATGGCCATCTTGGCCGTCTTGTCGGTTGTTTCAGGATGGCTTAATGTCACCGGCTCATTTGGCCAGTTTCTGGGACATGGTGAGTCTATTGAGGTACATAGTTTTGTAGGAGGGTTCCTCGGTATGCTTACCCATCCGTTGCCTTTGACATCGCTGCTGGTCGCTGGTCTAGGTATTTTCTTGGCCTATGCCATGTACAGTGCTAAGTGGCTGTCGGCTGAAGCTGTTGGCAGGGTTTTCAAACCTTTTTATGTTCTCTTTTCTAGGAAGTACTGGTTCGATGAGCTTTATGAGAGGGTCATTGTGGTCAGGGTTCTGGTAGATGGGATTTTTGCAGCACTCAGTGTGTTCGATTCCCGTGTTGTTGATGGAGCTGTGAATAGCGTAGCCAGTGGCACAGCGAGCACAAGTGGAGCCATGCGACGGGCACAGACAGGTCAGTTGCAGGCTTATGGTCTAGCTATTGCTGTGGGTGTGGTGGCCATTGCAGTCTGCTTTTACATCTTCGGTTGAGATAAAGGGGAATGTTTAGAGGTTCTTATGTCATTCTGATCGAGGCGAAGAATCTGGAGACCCTTCACTTCGTTCAGGGTCAGGGCGACAAATGAATATGAGGTAAATGGACTTGGGTTTCAATTATCTATCAGCTATAGTCTTCCTCCCGGTAGCCGGGCTTGTAGTTATTGCCTTATTGTCTAAACCACAGCCGAAGACGATAAAGTTTATAGCTCTGGCATTCACTTTGGCAGCTTTTGCTCTGTCGCTAGCTGTCTTCTGTCTTTTTGACCGTTCTGGTGGGGCTATTGGGCGAATGCAGTTTGAAGAGAAAATCCTCTGGATACCAGCAATCAATGCTTTCTACCACCTTGGTGTTGATGGTCTCAGTTTGCCTATGGTGATACTTATGACATTCCTTGGTTTTTTGGCGGTGCTGGTGTCATGGCATATCGAATTGAGACCGCGGCAGTATTTCATCTGGCTGCTGCTCCTGGAAACGAGCATACTTGGGGTCTTTTGCTCTCTAGACCTTGTCCTGTTTTTCCTTTTCTGGGAATTAGAGCTTGTGCCGATGTATTTTCTTATCTCTATCTGGGGCAGTGGTAGAAAAGAATATTCGGCTATAAAGTACGTGATATATACCCTTGTCGGCAGTGCCTTTATGCTGGCTGGCATCTTGAGTATTTACTTTGCTACCGGCAGCCTGAATATGATGGAGCTGGCGGGTCTGGCTCTGGTCAAGCCTGTTATTCCGCTGGCTGCCATGTTCTTTTTCTTACTGGTTGGCTTTGCTATCAAGTTGCCGGTGGTTCCACTGCATACCTGGCTGCCTGATGCCCATACTGATGCCCCCACGGCCGCCAGTGTGGTTCTAGCTGGGGCATTGCTGAAGATGGGTGGCTATGGGATGATTCGTCTTTGTGTCACTATTTTCCCTGAAGTTGCCCTACATTATGCCCCGTTGCTGGTAGCTTTGGCTGTTGTCAGCGTACTCTATGGAGCGGCAGTAACCTTAAGGCAGAAGGATTTGAAGCGGCTAATCGCTTACAGCAGTGTCAGCCATATGGGGTATGTGCTTCTGGGCATCTTTGCTTTGAGCCAGGTAAGTTTGACCGGAGCTACTTTACAAATGTTCAGTCATGGCATTATCACCGGGCTTCTTTTTGCCATGGTGGGGCTGGTTTATGATAAAGCTCATGAGCGTAATCTCGACAATCTAGGCGGGCTAGCCCGGCAGATGCCGGTTATTGTGGTTGTCTTCAGCATTGCCGGTTTGGCATCGTTAGGTTTGCCAGGCACAAGCGGTTTTGCCGCTGAGTTTATTACCTTTGTGGGTAGCTTTTCCAGCATGGCTGTTGCAGGTATTCGTGCATATACCATTCTAGGCGTATTTGGAATTGTCCTAACCGCTGGCTATATTTTATGGATGCTGCAAAGGGTTTTCTACGGCCCGCCGCTAGAGAAGTTCAATGGTGTACCTGATGCTAATAATGTTGATAAAGTCTGTATCTTCTCTTTTGTTGTTGCTATTATGCTTGTTGGAATCTATCCGGCTATCCTCACCAATGTCATTAACTTGGGGATTGAGCCGATAGCGAAGTTAATAGGTCTGTGAAGGAGGGAGAGCATCATTTCTCGAATAATGGTTGCAGTGGGGGCGGTTATACAGGATAACGAGGGCAGGATATTGCTGGTGAAGCACAAGCCGGAGAGAGGTGGTTTCTGGCAAGGAAAGTGGATTTGTCCCGGTGGGGAACTGGAGTTGGGAGAGACAATTGGAGACGGTATAAAGCGTGAGGTCAAAGAGGAGACGGGGTTAGAAATAGAATTAGTCAAGCCTTTGCCGGCTTTCGAACGAATCGTTAAGTCAGATAAGGGATTTAGCTTGCACGTGGTTTATATTGACTATATAGCCAAGCTAATCGGCGGTGAGTTAAGGGTGGACAGCGATGTCGGTGAAGCTTTATGGGTAAAGAAGGGCGAACTTGGCCGAATTTGGGATGAAGTACACGAGGATACCAAGAAGCTGCTTAATTTAGCTGGGATGGTTTAGATGACACTGTTTAACAACCCAGCCTGTCATTCTGAGGGAGCGGAGCGACCGAAGAATCTCACGCAGTTTAGAGACCCTTCGCTACCGCTCAGGGTGACAGTTGGAGGTATCTGATGGAAGTTAGTGAGCTTCGTTTGCTAACACCAGAGATTAGTCTGCTAGGCTTTGCCCTGCTGGTGATTCTGCTCGATTTGTTTATCAAGCGGAAGAAGGTTCTGGCTGGTGTCAGCATTGCTGGCGTGCTAGTTTCGGCTGGCTGCACCGTGGCGATTTGGGGAGCACCTACCACTAGCATTTTCTGCCGCATGCTGGCGGTTGACTCCTTTGCCCTTTTCTTTAAGTTTCTGCTTTTAGCAGCTGCCGGCCTGATTATATTGGCCTCCCAGGACTATGTGAGCAAGTTCGAGCGATTTCAGGGAGAATATTATGCATTAGTGCTTGTTTCGGCTGTGGGTCTGATGCTACTGGTAGCCGCAGCAGACTTGATTGCTATATACGTGGCTCTGGAATTGAGCGGCATCTCGCTGTATGTATTGGCGAGCTTTCTAAAGGACCAGAAATCAAGCGAAGCTGGGCTGAAATATTTACTTCTGGGTGCTGTCGCCTCGGCGGTGCTTCTCTATGGCATGGCCTTGGTCTTCGGTTTTACTGGAAGGACTTGCTTGATGTGTATCGCCGATTTTGTCCAGGAGATGCCTGCTGCTGGTCTTCTGGATAACCCGGCTTTGCTCATGGGTATGGTGCTTTTAGCTGCTGGTTTTGGCTTCAAGATCGCCTGTTTCCCTTTCCAAATGTGGGTGCCTGATGTGTATGAAGGTGCGCCAACCCCGATTACTGCCTATCTTGCTGTAGCCAGTAAGGCTGCCGGCTTTGCCGTTATTCTTCGTGTTTTCTTCGTCGCCCTTGGTTCTCCTGAATGGCTTAGTCTTAACTGGGGAATGTTGTTTGCCGTTTTGAGTGCTGTCACTATGACGGTGGGTAATGTGGTGGCTATTGTCCAGACCAACATCAAGCGCATGCTCGGTTATTCCAGCATAGCTCAAGCTGGCTATCTTATGGTGGGGTTGGCTACGGTGGGAATAGCAGCGGGAGTTGACGCTTTGGGGCGAAGCGGGCTGCTTTTTTTCCTCATGAGCTATGCTGTTACCAATCTGGGAGCCTTTATTGCTGTTATAGCCATCTCAAATAAGATTGATAGCGATGTGATTGATGACTACACCGGTATGGGCAAGCGGGCACCGCTTCTGGCTCTAGCCCTAACCCTTTGTTTGCTTTCCTTAATCGGTTTGCCACCAACAGCAGGACTTATTGCCAAGATTTATATTTTCAGCGGGGCGGTGCAACACGGCTTGTTATGGCTGGTTATCGTAGCTGTGATAAATAGCTGTGTCTCAGCTTTCTACTATTTGAGGGTAGTGAAGGTGATGTGGTCAGGAACCCCAACCTCGGAGGAGAAAGTGCCTTCATCATGGGCACTGCGAACTGCATTATTGCTGTGCTGTCTTTTTGTCTTGCTCATGGGTATTGTTCCCGGCGGCTTTGTCAGTGTGGCTGAAGCTGCTACCAAGCTCTTTGGCTCGTAGCTTTTATCTCGTTGCCAATGCATCCACGTAGTTAGCTTTACTAAGATAGTTTGATGCTTTTTCGATAATGGAGGTAGAGATGCGATATCAAACATTAATAGTAGACAAGTCAGATAACTTGGCTGTGGTGACTCTGAATCGTCCTGGGATACTAAATGCCTTGAACGTGCAAATCATGCTGGAGATGAAAGACTTGTTTGATAAGCTGAGGGCAGACCAAAAAACGCGTTTTGTTATATTTACTGGTGCAGGACGAGCTTTCTCCGTTGGCGCCGAGTTCACCAAAAAATCAATGGAGGAAAGGTATACTAGGCCTGCTTTGGCAAACGAGAGGTTATGGCAGCTATTCGGGCATGATTTTATGCATGCCATGGAGAGCCTGGAGCAGGTAACAATAGCTGCAATTAATGGTGCCTGTGTGGGGGCAGGCCTTTGCCTGGCTGTGAATTGTGATTTCAGAATCGCATCTGAGAATGCTGTACTTGGTGTTCCTGAAACTAACCTAGGCATTTTCTACACTTGGGGGGCGACACCTCGACTCACTGTCCTAGTAGGCCCGGCGAAAGCTAAAGAGCTGATTATGACCTGCGAGAATATCAGTGCTTACGAAGCACTACGAATAGGGCTGGTGAACAAGGTCGTACCACCAGAACAGTTGATGACTTCCTGTAAGGAGCTAGTTCAAAAGATTGCTACCAAGGGGCCCTTGGCTATAAGGATATGCAAGAAGCAAGTCAACGCAGCATCATTAGCGAAGATGGCTGACCTGTATCCCTGTGAGCCCGAGCTTGTGGAGAGGCTTATGCTCTCAGACGAAGTGAAAGAGGGCATTCAAGCCTTTTTAGAAAAGAGACCCCCTCGTTTCTCTGAATAAATAGTCACAAATATATTGACAGGGGTAGCATGTTGGTGTAGTATTTAGAGCGAGCGTTCGCTCTATATAAGGGGCAATGGAACAGATTCTTATAAACAATGATGTGCGCACTTACAGCAACGATGAAGCTTTGGTTAAAACGCGTCGCCTGCAGATAATTCAGGGTGCAACCAAGTTGTTCGTCAAGAAGGGATATGACCGAACCAATATGCGTGAAGTGGCCAAGGCTTGTAATATGAGCATGGGTGCGTTGTACCACTACGTCGGTTCAAAGGAGGATGTTCTCTACTTGATAATCGACCATGGCTTATCCAACCTTGCCGCATTTGTTGAAGGAGCTTGTAGTAGATTAGAGAATGTCAGCGCAACAGAGGCCATTCGAGAGTTCATTGAAATGTATTACCGGGGAGTGGATGCGGATCCGGATTTCACTCTCTTTACCTATCAGGAGACTAAGAACCTAAATCCGAGCGCTAGACGACGTGTTCTGGAATCCGCAGCCCGCGATGTGGCTGCCTGTGAGGGGTTGTTAAGGCGAGGTATCGAAACCGAGGAATTCAAGATTGACAATCCTACCCTGGTGGCCCATAAGATAATTGTTCTGGGTCACATGTGGGCGGTGAGGCGATGGTTCTTAAGAAAGCACTGCACACTGGAAGAGTACATAAGGGAGCAGACTGAATCAGTTTTGAAAAGGATAGTCGTTGACTCACATGTGGCTTCTAATGAAAGCAAAGGGAAGCAGGACGTGCTGGCGTGAATGTCCAAGGTAGTTTGTAGACCCGGGCATGGGGGGTAACCAAGGAGCTATTTAGATTGAGGAGCCAGAGTGGTTTCAGAAGACAAAATCAAGTTAAAACTGGATAATCTTCATCTCAGCTTTGGCGGTGTCCGGGCACTTATTGATGTGGGTTTGGAGGTCAAAGAAGGGGAGATATTGTCAATAATAGGCCCCAACGGCGCTGGTAAGACCTGCATCCTCAATTGCATAAATGGATTCTATCGACCTCAGTCGGGCGATATATATTTTGAAGGTCGGAACATAACTCGTTTGCCGAGCCATAAGGTCGCCAAGCTCGGGATTGCCAGGACATTTCAAAATATCGAGCTGTTTACTGGGCTGAGTGTTTTAGATAACTTGCTGGCTGGCAGACACTTTTATATGACAGGTGGTCTGATGGGCTCTGTCTTAGGGGGTGTTTATTTCGGCAAAGCCCATAAAGAGGAAATTGAGCAGCGCCGGGTAATTGAAGAGATTATCGATTTTTTGGAGATAGAGCCGATACGAAAGCAGATTGTAGGCACGGTTCCCTACGGGTTGCGCAAGAGGGTGGAATTAGGCAGGGCGTTAGCTTTGCAGCCCAAGGTTCTTTTGATGGATGAGCCCATGGCAGGGATGAATCTGGAAGAAAAGGAAGATATGGCAAGGTTCATTCTGGACATATACGAAGAGCGAGTTAACACTGTAATCCTTATTGAGCATGACATGGGAGTGGTCATGGATATATCACATAGGGTAGCTGTTCTCGACTTCGGGCGGAAGATTGCTGAGGGTAAGCCCAGTGAGATAAAGAGCAGCCCTGACGTCATTAAAGCCTATTTAGGCACGGGGAAGGCATAATGCAACAGGAGTCTGGGTAATGCCAGGTGAGACTATATCCAAGCTATTCAAAGAGACTTGTGAGAAATATGGCGATAAAAAAGTAGCCCTCCGCTATAAGAACCTTGGTATATGGCAGTCTTATACTTGGAAAGATTGGTGGGAGCAGTCCAAGTATTTCGCCCTTGGATTGATGAGTATGGGTTTTAAATCCGGTGATAGAATTACCATAATAGGTGACAATGAACCTGAATGGTATTTCGCACAGTTTGCTGCCATATGTTGTGGCGGCATCCCCACGGGTGCGTACCAAGATTCACTTCCTAAGGAAATACAATACGTCATAACTCAATCAGGCAGCGCTTTCGTCGTTGTCGAAGACCAGGAACAAGTTGACAAGGTATTAGATATAAAGGACGAGATTCCTGCAGTAAAGAAGGTAATCTACTGGGACCCGAAGGGGCTTAGATTCTACAATGACCCCATTCTGATGCGTTTTGATGAAGTTGTGGAATTGGGCAGGGAGTATGATAGACAACACCCCGGTCAGTTTGAGCAAATCATAGAAAAAAGTGACCCTGAGGACGCGGCCATGTTGACCTATTCTTCTGGGACCACGGGTTTACCCAAGGGAATAGTGCACTGTTCGCGTAGTGTATTGGCAGCAAGTCGGTGTTGGGACTTACCAGCGCCTACTGGCGAGAAAGATGAATTCGTTTCTTTCTTTCCCTTGGCCTATGGTGCTGAGTTCCTGTATGTGATACCAGCATTTATCAAAGGTGGCGCTACGGTAAATTTCCCTGAAGAGATGGAGACTATTCAGGTTGATGTAAGAGAGATAGGGCCGACAAAGTCTTCGTCGGCTCCGCGTCTATTGGAGAACGAGGTTTCCTTCGTTCAGGTAAAGATTGCTGATGCCAGCCTTTTTAAGAGGCTCGCTTATCGGCTGTTTATGCCTGTTGGCTATAGGATAGCTCGGATGAAGCTCCGCAATCAGAAGGTGAATTTGTTTTGGCGAGCCATCTATGCCCTGGGTTATCTTCTGCTTTTCCGACCTCTCAGGGACTGGTTGGCTTATTCTGGGAATAGGGCTCTTCTTATCGGTGGTGCCTCGATGGCTTCCGAGGTTTTTGAGTTTTTTGTGGCCCTGGGGATTGACGCACGGATGATGTATGGAATGATAGAGTGTACACCAACGGCTATGCATATGGGGGATGATATAGACCCGGAAACATCCGGAGTGCCTACGCCTGATAGTGAACTAAGGATATCTGATGATGGGGAAATCATTTCTCGAGGCCCGCAGAAGATGCTCGGCTATTTTAATAATCCCGAGGCCACGAGCAAGCTTATAGATGAGGCAGGTTGGGTACATACCGGTGATGCCGGCTTTATCACTGAGCGGGGTCATTTGGTGTGTATCGATAGGCTGGCTGACCTTGGAACACTTGCCGATGGAGCTGGCTTCTCACCGTCATATATCGAGAATAAACTCAAATTCTCGCCCTATATCAGGGATGCTGTTATCACTGGCGATGACATGGATTATGTGGGTGCTCTAGTCAGTGTTGATTTTCCTAACCTAGGGAAGTGGGCTGAGACACGTCGTATACCCTATACTACATTTGTTGACCTGTCTCAGAAGCTGGAAGTCTATGAACTTATTAAAAAGGATATTATGGGGATAAACAAGCGTTTACCTGAAAAGCAGCGGATAAGAAGGTTTGCTTTATTGCATAAGGAACTAGATGCTGATGATGCCGAGCTAACCAGAACGAGAAAATTGAGGCGTAAGGAAGTTAGCCAGCGCTATCATGATATGATAGAAGCTCTGTATAGTGACAAGATGGAATACACGGCTGAAGCTAAGGTTACCTATAGGGATGGCAGAACTGCGACAATAACTACGAAAGTTCGAATTGCCACAGTGGAGGACGAAGATAAATGACTGCTATACTAGAACATCTCGTCATTGGGATAGCGGTGGGAGCTGTTTACAGCATAGTAGCTCTCGGCTTTGTCCTGATATACAAGGCAACCGGTATATTCAATCTAGCACAGGGGAGTCTACTGTGCCTTGGTGCTTATATTTGTTATGTTTTCAGCATCACAGTTGGATTGCCATTCTATTTGGCAGTCATTTTGACCTTAGCGTGTGCCTTTGTACTGGGGCTTTTGATTGAGGTTCTCTTCTTGCGCCGTATGATAGGCCAACCCCATCTGGCGATACTTATGCTTACTATTGGCATCTATCTAATGGTTCGCGGCATAGTATTGATTGTCTGGGGTGTGTACAGCAAATCTTTCCCGCCCTATCTGCCTACACAATCAGTTACTCTACTGGGTGCAAGTATTTTACCTGTTTTCATTGTGGCTCTCGTAGCTGCGGTTATCCTGTTCACCGTGTTTATTCTGTTTTTCAAATACACTTCTATTGGCGTTGCCATGAGAGCCACTCAAGATAATCAGCAAGTGGCCCAATCGGTTGGTATAAGTGTCAAGCGGGTGTTTGGTGTATCATGGGCTATTGCCAGCTTGACCGCAGCCGCTGGCGGCATAATAGTTGGTACCATACTATCTGTCGGCTATTCTCTTGATGACTTTGGTTTCAAAGTCCTGCCAGCTATTATCCTCGGTGGGCTGGAATCAATACCCGGTGCTCTCATCGGTGGTCTTGTGCTCGGGGTAGCCGAACACTTTGGCGGAGCTTACATAAAGCTAATTGGCATCGAGGATGTAATTCCTTTTATCCTTTTACTGGCGGTGTTGTTGATTTCGCCTTATGGAATCTTCGGATTGAGGAGAATAGAGAGGATATAGAAAAGTGCATCTGCCGTCTCGAACTTTCAATCAGACGTACGAACAGGACATGGCCGTTTTCCGAACTCGGCTGCAATGGCTCTTATTAGCTGCTGGCATAGTTTTTGGCCTTTGTTTGCCCTTATTTACTGGCACCTATATGCTGACCATAGTTATTACTACCATGACTGTTATTATTGCTACGTTGGGAATACAAATCCTCACTGGATATTGTGGCCAGCTTTCTGTGGGCCATGCTGCGTTTGTAGCAGTTGGCGCCTACACTTCGGCCCTTTTGGTTGCCCAGACAGGTTTGTCTTTCTGGATCGCGGTTCCAATTGCAGGAATTGCTGCTGGGTTGGTTGGTTTGCTGGTGGGGTTTACTTCTATCAGGCTCAAGGGGTTTTACTTGATTATATCTACGTTGGCAGCGCAGTTTATCATAATGTATATCATAATACATTGGACCAGCCTTACCGGTGGCTCTTTCGGTATGTCAGCACCAGCTCCGAAACTAGGTAGAATTGGGTTTGCCGCCCCACAAAGCTACTTCTATATTGTCCTTGTGGCTTTGCTTATAGCCACATATGTGGCTAAGAACATAGTCAGGACTAACGTAGGGCGGGCATTTATTGCCATACGTGACAACGACTTAGCCGCCAAAGTGATGGGTGTTAATCTAACGGCCCATAAATTACTGGCTTTCTTCATTGGTTGTGCTTTTGCTGGTATAGGTGGAGCTTTGCTAGCTCATGGGCGTGGGGTAATCACGCCAGATAACTACACTTTGATAGAATCCTTCTGGTATCTGGGTTATGTCATCATAGGTGGTCTGGGCACTATAACCGGAGCCTTTTTTGGAGTCGTATTCATAGCAATTTTGAATAATGGACTGTCTGCCGTTCTTGCCTCTCTGTCTACCGTTTTTCCGGGAGCTGGCAGTCTACTGGCGCCACTTATGCTGTTTATTTTTGGTTTGGTAATTGTTTTGTTTCTAACCTTTGAGCCTAGGGGGTTAGCACATAGATGGGAAATATTTAAAGCCTACTATCGACTGTGGCCATTTTCACACTAGGCGTTGGGGGTGATGCGTATGCGATAGCGGTTATGATGTGAAACGTTTGAAAAATAGGAAAAGAAGGAGGCGAAATGTATAAAAGTGCTAAGGCAGTTGTGTTTTTTCTGGTTGCTATGTTGCTGATTGTGCTGTCTCTGGCTGGGTGCAAGGCAGCACCAGTGGGCCCTAAGGAAGGTGTGGTGAAAGTCGGTCTTCTTACTGACCTTACCGGACCAACTGCAGCTTCATCTGCTCCCGCACTTCAATCTGATGAAGACTGGCTGAAGTATGTAAATACAACTCTTAATGGAATTGCTGGCTATAAGGTGGAGCTGGTTGTTTTTGATGGCAGATATGATAACAACTTGGCGGTATCTGGTTTAGAAAAGCTCATAAACCAAGACAAGGTACACATAATCTTCGTTCAGGGAGCCAACTATTTGCCTGCTGCCAAACCAATAATTGATAAGTACCATATGCCAGCCGTGGCGCCTACCGAAATGGCGGTTCTGCTTCCGCATACCTCAAGCTCTTTCTTGTTTGGCGCTATTCCGTGTTACGCTGACATGTACCGTTGCAGTCTGACATGGATAAAGGACAACTGGAAAGGCAAAGAGCCACCTAGAATTGGCATTATGGGGCTGGATGCTCCATTTTCGAAGAGCACGGTTAAGCCTGTTAAATGGATGTTGCAGAATGAATTGAAGTGGCCAATTGTTGCTGAAGAGTGGATGACGATGACGGCAACTGATGTCACGTCACAGGTTACCAATTTAAAGAACGCTAAGTGCGACTACGTGCTGATGCCGCTAACTGGCGCGCCACAATTGGTATTCCAGAAGACGGCGAAAGCAGCCGGTTTGACAGACTCATCTCAACTCGTAGACATCTTCATAACTATGATGATGAGCTTTCGCAAGCTGGATCCAGCGGCCACAACCGGCCTTATCAGCCATAGCCCATGTGCACTGCTTAGATGAAGGATGAGGTCAAGGGTGTCGCTCTAATAAATGACATCCACAAGCAGTCTCGCCCGGATGCTCCGGACCTCGATTGGATTCGGGTAACTGATTATGCTTCCTCGATGCTAATGTTTGACACACTCGAAAAGGCGATCAACAAATACGGCTATGATAAGCTGACAGGTGATAATATCAAGTGGATTATGGAACACGAGATGAAGGGGTATAATGCCAATGGGCTGATTGGTCCGCTACCGTGGTCAACCGAAACCCACACTGGTCCACATGATGTCATCATCGTCAAGACCGCGCCGGATTTTAAGCTGGAAATCCTTAAGATGTGGCAGAAGATGCCACCTTGGCCTAAAGAGGCAAACAACGTGGATTTCTGGAAGATGTAACTAGCGGATAAGGGAGACTCCCGAATTTTGGGAGTCTCCCTTCACTGAGTGAGATGGTGAATGCTGCAAGTAAATAATATCGAGGTCTGCTATAGCCAGGTCATCCTGGTGCTAAAAGGGGTGTCCCTTGATGTACCAGATAGAAGTATTGTGGCTCTATTGGGGGCTAATGGTGCTGGAAAGAGCACTATGCTAAAAGCCATATCAGGCTTGCTTAAGACGGAAGAAGGTGAAGTTACGGATGGGAGCATTGAGTTTAATAGTAACAGGATAGACCATATGGAACCAGAGGAGATAGTCAAAAAAGGGATTACTCAGGTTATGGAGGGGCGGATGGTGTTTGAACACCTTACTGTTGATGAGAATCTCGAGGCTGGCCACTATGTACGCCGCCGTCAATCGAACTTAAGCAGTGAACGAGAGATGGTGTTTGACTATTTCCCCAGGCTAAAGGCTCTCCGTCATCAGGTGAGCGGGTATCTTTCTGGGGGCGAGCAGCAGATGCTGGTAATAGCACGTGCATTGATAGCCAGGCCGAAACTTTTTCTGCTTGACGAGCCCTCAATGGGGCTGGCGCCCATGATAGTCGAGGAGATTTTTGACATAGTGAAGAGGATTAAGGAGGAGCAGACAGCCTCGGTTTTGCTGGTTGAACAGAATGCTGTAGCTGCTCTGTCTATCGCTGACCGCGGCTACGTTATGGAGAATGGAAAGATTGTCCTTGATGGCCCTGCCCAAAAGTTGATAGATAACCCGGACATAAAAGAATTCTATCTTGGACTCAGTGAACTGGGAGAGAAAAAGAAATACAGCGAGGTTAAACATTATAAGAGGCGGAAAAGGTGGTTGGTGTAGAACTATTTTTGATATAATTCGAGTCTCACTTTAAATTTTGGCTTTATTAAGATTAATCAGGAGGAATGCATGTCGGAATTGGCTGATGCATTGGCCGATTTGGATGAGGATAAGGTGAGGAGTTTGGTGCGAGGGAGAATAGATGCTGGCGTTGCCCCAATGTCAATAGTTGATGAGTGTCGTAAAGGCATGGACATTGTCGGGGAGCGTTATAAGAGTAAAGAATATTTCCTCAGCGAGCTGATTGTGTCAGGTGAAATATTCAAGGAGGCGATGGCTGTTGTTGAGCCTATGCTGGGGTTCGACAAGCAGGCAAAGCAGATAGGTAGAATGGTTTTGGGCACCGTGAAAGGTGACATACATAATATAGGCAAAGATATAGTGGCTACCCTTATGAAAGCTGCTGGCTTTGAGGTATATGACCTGGGAATAGATGTGGCGCCGGGCAAATTTGTAGAAAAGTTGACTGAGACCGGGGCACCCATTTTGGGAATGTCGGGGCTGTTGACGCCGTCCTTTGGTTCGATGAAGGAGACAGTTGAGGCTGTTCAAGCGGCTGGGTTGCGAGACAAGGTCAAGGTTGTCATTGGTGGCGGGATTGTTACTGAGCAGGTCAGGAAATATGTTGGGGCTGATGCTTTCACCGATGATGCGGCTGAGGGTGTGGAGATTTGCCGAAGATTTGCTGTGGAGTTGAAGTAGGTGATACAAGAGACGGAGTTGAAGTAGGTGATACAAGAGACCATGACTCCAAGAGAGCGGGTAGAAGCCGCCATCAAGCTTGAGCCTTATGACCGTGTTCCTGTAGCACCACTTATGGATGTTATGTTTCCCTCGCGGCATAAAGGCATGACAGTTGCACATGGGCTCTCTCACTGGAGGGAAGGGTTTCAAGCTATAGTGGATATCTTTGAGAAGGTAGGTGGCTGGGATGCGATGATATTGCCGGGGTATAGTCTGGCTCTGACGCCGAGTGTTGGCTCGGGCGTAACGGTGAGCCTGGGTTCGGGGCGTTACAGGTTCCCAGGGCAAGACTCTGCTGTTGCGGTTGATTCGCAGCCTCAGTATGAGGAACGGGAGCTTTTGACAGTGGAAGATTATGATGAGATTATCAAGCTGGGCTGGTCGGGCTTTGCCGAGAAGAATCGCGAGCGGTTTACACCGTTTTCTCCCGAGGCCATAATTTCCTGGACCGAACGGCAGACGGCTCATTATATCAAAGAGAAGCAGACCTGGGACACGAAAGGGATCCCATCTCTTTGTGGTGCCATAGTGGAATCACCATTGATGTTCTTTTCCACGAAAAGGTCGCTGATTTCCTTTACCATGGACCTTCATAGAGTACCGGACAAAGTCCAGGTGGCAATGGATATCGTGGTTGATGAGTTTATCGCTGAGGCAATAGCGGCAACGCGGCTTACCGCGATACCAGGCGTCATGCTGGTATTGGAAAGGGGTGGGGGCTTCTATTACCCGCTGAAGATATTTGAGCGCTTTGAGTTCCCATATATGAAGAAGATGGTGGAAGCTTTTGCGGCTGAGGGGCTTCTTACTGTAATGCATTTTGACCAGGACTGGACTGTAAATCTCCCTTATCTTAAGGAGCTGCCTAAGAAGATGTGCGTCTGTGAACTGGACAGCACCACTGATATATTTAAGGCGAAAGAACTATTGAAGGACCACATGTGCATTATGGGTGATGTGCCGGCGTCGCTAACATCCATAGGCACGCCTGAAGAGGTGGAAGCTTACTGCAAGAAGCTAATTGATGTCGTAGGCAAAGACACCGGCTTTATTCTCAGCTCTGGCTGCACTGTCCCTGCCGATGCCAAATTTGAGAACTTCAAGGCCATGATTGACACTGCCAAGAATCACCTGCCAATTCGCTAGTTCGGGCATGAACGGAGTGCACGAGCTGTACCTCCGTGTTGAACTTTTTAGCTAGCGGTGATAGACTCCAACTGTTGTGAAGATGGTTGGCATTTTATATCACCCCAAGATTGGAAAGGCCGTAGCTTTTAGCCGTGAACTTGAGAAGTTCTTAAGCGGGAGAGGTATCTCGTTCTGGACATGCTCGGCATGGGAGGAAGCGAAGGCAAAACCTCAGATAGCCGGGTCGAACTTAATTCTGAGCATCGGTGGTGATGGCACCATACTTAGAGCGGCCCGAGCCATTATCCCTCATACAGTGCCCATTGTGGGCATAAATTTTGGCAATCTGGGTTTTATGACTGAACTTAAAGCTGACGAGACCTTGGATAAACTGCCTCGTTTGCTGGATGGTGAGGGTTGGATTGAAGAAAGAGCTATGCTTGAAGCTGAGATGTTGTCTAAGAACAAGGTTTCCCACGGATTGAACGATGTTTTTGTAGGACGGAGAAATTCAGTTCGCCTGGTTCAGATTGAGGTCAAGATTGACGGCGAAGTCTTGGGTACCTATCGGGCTGATGGTGTTGTAGTGGCTACGGCTACTGGCAGTACTGGTTATTCTTTTGCAGCCGGGGGCCCAGTCCTTTATCCGAAGGCTAAGGAAATACTGCTCAAGCTGGTCTGTCCTCATCTTACCCTGGATAAAGCCCTGGTCTTGCCGCCAGAAGCTGTAATCCAGCTAAAGGTGATTACAACTCATGAAGCTATGCTCAGCATCGATGGGCAAGTGGAAGTTCCTCTGGACAACGGGGAAGAGATTAGAGTGAAACTCAGTCCTCATGTGGCTAGATTTTTGAGGATTCAACCTAAGGGTTATTTTTATAGTTCTCTGGAGGCAAGGCTTAAAGGCAAGGTAACATGAATATTGAGAAAGCTAAAATAAGCGATGTTCAACGAATACATGAACTGGTAAACAGGTTTGCTGATAATGGGGAGATGCTGCCCCGGGCACTAAGCGAGATATATGAAAACCTGCGTGGCCTCTTCGTCATCAGAGATAATAACCAGGTTATTGGCTGTGTTGCCCTTAATATTAAATGGGCAGATTTGGCTGAGATTACGTCTCTGGCAGTGAGTGAAGATGAACAGGATAAGGGATTAGGCTCGTTGCTTATCGAAGCCTGCCTTAATGAGGCCGCGGAGTTAGGTATATCTACGGTTTTCTGCCTGACCTACAAGCCAGCTTTTTTTGAAAAGCATGGTTTTTATCGAGTTGACAAGATGGAATTGCCGCGGAAGGTGTGGTCGGAGTGCTATCGTTGTCCCAAGTTTCCTGATTGTGACGAGGTAGCTCTTGTCTACCAGCTTAAGTCGGGTGTTACATAATTGAAAAGGTGAGAGCTGATATGGAAAAGACTTTGTCCAGCCAACAGGTTTATAATGGTCGGGCGGTAAAATTGCGGGTTGACACTGTGCAAAAGCCCAGCGGCAAGACGACCACCAGGGAGATTGTGGAGCATAGCGATTGTGTAGCAGTGGTGGTCCTGGATTCTAAAGATAGGGTTGTCCTGGTTCGTCAGTATCGCAAAGCTGTAGGCAAGACTCTCTTGGAGATTCCAGCCGGTGGCATTGACCCTGGTGAGCAGCCCATCAACTGTGTCCGCCGTGAGCTGCAGGAAGAGATAGGTTATTTGCCGAACAAGATTGATAGGCTTGGTGGATTTTATTCAGCACCTGGCTACTGTACTGAGTATTTGCATCTGTATCTGGCGACGCATCTTGTACCCAGCCGCCAGGTAGCTGAGGACACAGAGGAAATTGAAGTGGTTCGAGTACCTTTGTCCCAGATACCTGACCTCATTGCCTCCGGTGAAATCTGTGATGCTAAAAGTGTAGCTGGGCTGCTTAGAGTTATCTCGCTTGGGCTGAAGGGCAGTTAGGAACTGCTCTATACAAGGGCCGTTTAGTAAATGTCTGTCTGTCATTCTGACTCGAGTTTTACAGCATTCATAGCTGGGCCATAGCTAGGGAAAATGACGTTCCACAACAGGAAGTGTCGAAATGAAGCGGTCCTACACCTGGGTGATGGGCTGCACCCTGGCGGGTGGTCGAACAC
>VGNY01000026.1 GCA_016865895.1 Chloroflexota bacterium
TGTTACTGGCCAGACCTCAGTCAAGCTACAAAAGGCCGGTCAGTCTGATATAAGTGGCACCGCTGTGACCGTGGTCAGTCCCACCCAGATCACCTGCACCTTTGACCTCACCGGGGCGGCCACTGGCACCTGGAACGTGGTGGTCACGGTGAATGGTGCTGAAAGTGCGGCTACCCTGACTAACGGCTTTACCGTTACCGCCCCTGGGCCGACGGTGACAATACCAACACCAATACCAACAAAACCACGAGCGTCAACGATACCACCACAGTTCAAACCAGCTCAGATGTCGGTGAGGTACCTGAGTGTCAGCCCACAACAGACATATGCTGGTCAGCCGGTGACCATTACCACCAACGTGGTTAATACCGGCGATGAGGCTGGCAATTACAATGTCGCCCTCAAGATAAACGGGCAGGTAGAGCAGACCAAGATGGTCAGCGTCGGCCCACAGGGCACTCAGCCGGTGAAGTTTACCGTTACCAAGGCTGAACCGGGGACTTATACCGTCAATATCAGTGACCAGAGGGGAAGCTTTACTGTTACCAACGTGGCTGGGAAACCGAGTACAGGCATTGCCGCAGGCTTATTACTCGCGGTCGCGATGGCTGTTATTGTTATGTTGGTGGGCTTGCTGATAATAATAGCCAGGAAACGCTTCCAGAGTTACTAGCTTTCAAAGTGCGATTGCGAAGATTGCTGTGTCTTCACACGCAACGACCCTTTAGACCACGTAGCCACGGTAATAGAAGCTGTTTTGCCACCTTACCTTACGCTGAACAAGCTGACGTACTGTGCAAGTGGATGAACAATTGACACATGAAAACTAATTGGATAGACTACTTGTACTTCAGTTCCAAAATAAATCACCCCAGAACCTCTGTTGTGGGACAGAAAGGAGAATGCGTATGGCTGCCAGCTTCGCAGAGGTTGTCCAACTTTACAAGTCTACTGTTAGTTCGGTAACTGACCCGCGAGATTATTTCTCTTCCGATGAGTACAATGAGTTAAAGCGGTCGGCGGCGCTAGTCTTCGACAAAGTTAAACCAACATGCGACACGTTTATTGGGATAGTACAGGGGTTGAAAAGAAGGGTCAGAAATAGGTTTCCCGGGCATCGAGCGTGCACTGTGCTTTCCAAAGCGCTTTCTCAACGAGCCATCCACGGCAACTCTACGTTATACACTTAGAGAAACTATGAACGACATTCTCGCAGATACTTTCTTCTTGGGTTTGGTGTGTCATTTATTTCTTAACAAGTTCCCGACTCGGGACAATGTCGACCGGGTAGATACGCAAGCGCTTGTTAATGCGTGGATTCCAGAAAGCTTGGTAGCCGATGCGATAATGAAGGCTTATAATAAAGACCTCAACATGCTCCCTCTACGTATTTTCGAATTTCACTATCGTACGAAGATTGAACCTGTTCTGAATAAACAGTTAAAAATGGGATTCTGGAGTCGTGCCAAATGCCGTTCCTATTTTAGGAATCTATTCTTTTCAGGTGCCCGTTTTTGTATGCTGTTTGACTTGGCAACTGGACGACAGGTAACTGAAATGCCACACGCTGACAAGATAAAGGAAATGATATTTGGCAAAGAAGAAAGAACTGAATCCTTAGTTGAGGCACTGTTTGAACACGCCGACGAGACCGATGAGATGCTGGCTCAAATATCTAGGGACCCAAGTATTGGCAGAGTGTTAGGACAGTATGGCAGGACATCGGAACACCTAAAGGATATTTGGTGGCTCCTATTGATGACGGGGACAGGAGAGAAGAAGGCGTTATCTATAGTGCGGAATCCAAAACTCCTATCAAGATACCTGCAGTTAGAGGCTGAGGGCAACTCACCAATAGAAATCGTTGCCAAACTGCTTGGGTGGGAATGAGCTTGCCTCTGAGCCCATCAGGTTTCGTACGGAATTTAGGCATTACCTGTTTCTTATACTCGCACCCAGCTCTTGAAATGCTATTAGCTTGCTTCTCCGCCGCGTTGAATTCTCTAGCACTCTAGATTATACGCTGAACCACCGTTGCACTTTACTGACATTTGTGCAAGTTCACCAAATTCCATGAGTAAATATAGGTGGCAGGTAAGCGACATCCTAATCTGAATTGGAGTAAAATACAAAGATAAAATATAGTCTTTTGATAGATATGAATGTATATTGAGGGAATGAATATTTGGAGGATTTGACCCTACTGCAACATAGTGAAGGAGTTCCTATCACAGAGGGGCTTAAGCTTTGAGGAGCGTGATGTTTCTCAAAATCAATCTTATGCTCAGGAGTTTGTGAGAGGAAAAGCCTGTAGCAATACTCCCACCCCCGTCACTCTCTTTGCCTATCGGCACAGAACAGCGATTCAGTGCTTTCGTTTCATTCACTTTCTTCACGTTCCCCTATGTCCCAGCAGATGGCGAGCTATGGTCTTGTAACACTCCCACTTTTCTGCTGATGGAGCAGGCTGCAAAAGCTGTCCAGCACCTAAGTCAAACTTGTGCCCAAGTGAAACTAAGGTCCAACAACCATGTTCCGGGTCGCTCCGTATCTCTATGTCTTCCTTCAGTCTAATTAGTGTTTGACTGAGCGATACGTCCTGTTCCAGTCGCCTTTTAAGACTTACCGCCATCTTGCCCTTCCAACGAATGCCAACAACCCGTCCGAATACGGGTATATTCTTTACCCGGACACCCTTTAGCCATCCTTCCTTCGATACACTTGAATCTGGGATTATGTAAATGTTGGTATGTTGGCTCGTCTGGCCTTGAATTCGGATGACTACGTTAACCCAGCGTATGGGCTCTCCGCGTATTTCTACTAGTAGTAGCGACCTTCTGCCCCAACCCTCGCCTCTTGCGCGACTTTCCGGTCGACCCGCTTCTGCCTGGCGGGCATCCAGCCCTATAGCACGTAGCTCATCTACCAACGAGCCTCTTGAATGCATCTTACTACTTCCTTACTGCACTAGACCGTTCTACCCCAGTGCAAAATTATAATTATAAGAAACGCCATTTTTGTCCAGTGGTAAACGCAGCGGAAACATTATACTTCACTTTGTTATAGTAGTTTAGCAGATGGTAAAAGTAACGAAAAATCAAGTTGTTAAGCTATAATCTATCCAGTTCTGGTATCGCGCCAAATGACTACTGCTGTTGCTTTAGTTAATTAGAATAGTGATTCGTTTTCAAATTCCAGCGTAAAATGTCATACTTTATTGATGCTTAACGGTAGCAGTTTTATCCCTATTTTCTTTATAGCTATTGGCTTATCTGCCGATTGCTTCGCCGTTGCACTTAGCGGGGGTATTTCCAACCGCAACTACACGGCGCGACAAGTTCTGCGCGTATCCACTTCCTTCGGCTTGTTTCAAGCTACGATGCCTGTTCTCGGGTGGTTAGCTGGAGAGACCATCGTTGATTACATCGCGCGCTATGACCACTGGGTAGCCTTCGGTTTACTGGTACTTGTCAGCGGTAGGATGCTTTGGGAGTCATTCCGCTCGCAACACACTCCGGAGAAGGAAATCAATATAACAAGAATCACGTCGCTGCTTGTTCTATCAGTAGCAACAAGTATTGATGCTTTGGCTGTTGGACTCTCTCTCGCCTTCTTAAGAGTGAACATCGCTATAGCTAGCCTGACTATCGGCGCTGTCGCTTTTGTAGTAACGGCACTTGGTTTTGTAGCAGGTAGGAATGTCGGCAAGTTTGTTGGTAGATGGGCCGAGATAGTCGGTGCGGTTCTACTGCTCGCTATAGCATTCAGAATCCTTTCAAGCCACATCCTTTAGAGAAGTAGAGAGGTGTTGCAGTTCAGGGTCTACAGTTAACAGAGTAAAATGGCTTAGACGAGGATACCTTCAACATTTTAGCGACCCGGGAGACTCGCCGAAGCGCCATTACACTTAACTCGGTTTTAAACCTTGCTACGTTTAACGATAACTTATTAACTGATATGCCAAGAAACTAAGAGATATTGCTCGACCGTTCACGTGCCCCTTCCGAAGTAAAACGCCCTAAACAGTGAGTAAAACAAGAGCAGGCCAAACAGCTACCGCTAAATGAAGGGGGACACCATATCAGGTGTCCCCCTTCAGCTTGATTTCTCGATCGGAGAGCCTACTTGAGAGTCACGGAGATATAAGGAGACGTGCCATCATCCAAGGCTACAGTGATGGTGTAGATGCCGAGTGCCGCTGACTTGGTGGTCTTCAAGTTAGCGATATACTGCATGGCCGTTGCATCATAGCGGATGGTGGCCGAAGCCACTGGAGCCGTATTAATAGAGGCGATGCCGGTGGCAGTGCTCACCGGCTTTCCATAGTAATCGGTGAGCTGGAACTTCACTGGGATGGTGGAGCCAGCCTTAAATAGCCCATTCCCTACGCCATTTATCACCAGAGGTGGCAGGAAGCCGCCAAAGTTGTAAATCGCAGCTACACTTGTTGTTGCTGTCGATGAATTACCACTGGCGTCTGTAGCCGTCCAGGTAACTATGGTCATACCTAGCGGGAAGAAGCTCGGCGCATCATTTGTTACCGTCGGGCTTGGGTCAACAATATCTGAGACTGTCGGTAGCGGTAATACTGAAGAGGGTGCGCCCACGATAACTGTTAGCGAGCTAGCCACGGTTATCATTGGGGGTGTGGTGTCCACTACAGTGACTGTTTGAGTGTCAGAAGCCGTGTCCTCGTTGTCATCTGTAACCGTCCACGTCACTACCGTATCCCCTAACGGGAAGAAACTCGGAGCATCATTTGTTATGGTGTATTGAGGTGTACCTCCGGATGCTGTTGCAGTACCCAAATCAATGCCTTCAGCGCCGCCTGTAGTACTCCCTTCTACAGTGATGTCCTCTGGCGCTATTATGCTAAGAGGATTTGAAGCTCCCTGGATAGTCGCACTTACAGAGGTTGTCCATTCGCTCCACTCAGCATTATGACCAGGAGGCACAGCCGGATGCCTTGCCGCCACCCTGAAGTAGTAGGTCCCTTCCGTCAAGCCTGATTGTGTGGTGAAACTGGTGGTCGGTGCATCCACTGCGAAATCAGTTTCTGTGTTGAATGTTGGGGCAGTTCCCCATTGCCCCTTATATTTGTCTATGGCTGGGTCACAGGTTACTGGGCTCCAAGAAACGGTTATTGAGTTGTCTGGGTTCACTGTTGCGGTCAGTCCTGTTGGGGAGTCCGGAATGTGCGCGTATACTGGAATTGCCACAAGCATCATTGGCAGCACCAGCACCGCTGTTATAAATACTGAATAAAATACCTTTCTCATTATCTTCTCCATTCTTTCAAAATTTGCCTTTTATATCTGCAGGCAGAGCTGCTACCGTTTTCCACACAAAAAACCGGCCATTTGCTAAGGTCGGTTTCACTATTGGCTCGCTACCACCCAAGTGACCACTTACGGGTGGCAGTTCAACGCCCTCTTTTCCTAGCTCATGCTATTGTAATTAGTCACAAACGATTTGTCAATAGGTATGACCTGACTTTTTTCTTCCAATTTTGAAGTTTTCTGTGAGCTAACAAGTATCCTTATAACGTTACGGCTGAACAAATACTCATTTTGTTACCCCCTGCATCTTGTTCACGCCCAGTGTTCGCCTGCTACTGGCCGCGTCCTAGCTCTTGCCTGATGACCGCGCTAACTAAAAATGGGGGCTCGCCGCGGTCAAACCTGTTAGTAAGGCCATAGGCTTGTCTTTCCAAGATAACGCTGTGGTACTGATAATCGCCCTCACGCAAGCTATCAGCATATAGTTCAATGTGCCCTTTTATGCCCAATATATCAAACTGGACGACGTGAACCATCTCATGAAATAGAGTGGAGATAAATGCAGTAGTGCCCGGCTGGAGTTCTTTCCGAATGAGGATGCAGTCAATGAGAGTAAGGCCAACGGCGGTGCTGAAATCCAGAGGAATTGGCACACCGGACTTTTTCAGGGCACCATAGAATTTGGGATTTTGAATGCGGTCAACGCTGACCACTCTGACCACATCAAGGAGTCTGTTCTCAAAATATCCAGCTAATCGTGATTTTTCCTCGCTGGATAACAGCCGAGCTTTAGGCAGGTGAAAATTCCGCTGCTCATGAATCCACTCGTGGAACTTCTCAAGTAGATATGGCCGTAGCCGGTCCAGTTCCGCTGCCCAAGCCTTTTCCATTCGGAATTTTTATCGCTTGGTGTATTGAGGTGCTTTGCGGGCGCGCTTGAGTCCGTACTTCTTGCGTTCTTTAACTCGAGGGTCACGGGTTAACAGCCCTTCCTGTCGCAGAAGAGGCTTGAATTGCTCGTTGGCTTCAACCAGGGTTCGGGCAATGCCAAGTCGAATAGCGCCAGCCCAGCCAGTCATGCCACCACCGTTCACCTTGACCTCGACGTTGAACTTTCCTACGGTATCGGTAGCCACAAACGGATGCTCGATGGTGCGGCGGTGTTCAATTCGAGGGAAAACCTCCTGATAAGGCTTACCATTGATGATAATCTCCCCACTGCCCCCTGAGAACAGTTTGACCTGGGCTATGGCAGACTTGCGCCTGCCTATACCACGGATATAAGTTTGAGTTGTCACGAGCTTCCACTCCCTTTTGCAGTCATTTTCGCGCCAGCGAGTTGTGCCTGATGCGGATGGCTATCGCCGGCATAAACCTTGAGCTTCTTAAACATGGCTCTACCCAGCCGATTATGGGGCAACATACCCCTAACCGCATGCTCAATCACCCTGGTAGGATGGCTAGCCAGCATATCTTCGAAAGTCGTTGCTCTCAAGCCGCCAGGGTACCCAGAATGCCGATAGTAGACTTTTTGTCTGGCTTTCTTCCCCGTTACTCTAACCTTGGCTGCATTGAGCACGATAACATAGTCACCGGTATCAAGATACGGAACATATGTCGGCTTATGCTTGCCCATGAGCAAACTTGCTATCTGGGAGGCGAGCCTGCCCAGAGTTTTCCCAGCGGCATCCACAACATGCCACTGGCGTTCGATGTCTCCAGCTTTAGTTGCATATGTCTTCATGTTTCCAGTTCCAAATCGCTGGGATAATTGACTTTAGTAAGATATAGACCACAAGGCGGGGCTGTTGGCCCGGCCAACCCCAGCGTCTTTGCCTCCATAATCCGTTGAAACTCGTCAAGTCCCACTTTGCCTGACCCCACTCTTATCAATATGCCTACCGTATTGCGAACCTGGTGAGGCAGAAAAGAATTAGCAGTCATATGGAAGGTGGCCAAATCATCCTCCCTTGTCACATTAGCTTCATACACAGTGCGCACTGTGCTTTTTAGCTTGCCTAGAGAGGTAGCAAAAGAGGCGAAATCGTGTTCACCTTCAAGAAATTTACACGCCTGATTCATCATTTCAATATTCAACTCTTTAGGTATAGTATAAACAAAACCCTCGTGTAGAGGTGACCGACTGGAACTATTCAAAATGTAATAATCATATTCCCGGCTCACGGCATCACGCCTGACATTAAAAGTTACATCCACTCGGCAAGCTCCCTTAACCGCAATGTCCCTCGGCAGATAGTAATTCAGTGCTCTAACAAACGTCCGAGGAGGCAAAACAGACCCGGTCCGAAAGCTGACTACCTGACCCCTGGCGTGCACGCCAGCATCAGTCCGGCTGGCAGCGGCTACACGTCTCCTCTCTCCAGTGAGTTTTCGTATAGCTCGCTCGAGTTCAGCTTGAATCGTGGGCAATTTAGCTTGCCACTGGAAACCATGATATCGTCTGCCATCATACTCCACAACCAGAACGATTTTGTTAAAACTGTTAAAGAGCTTCACCGGAAGGTGTCTTTTTATTCTACCATCTCAAGCTGTACCAAGGGTGCCCCGTCACCGACCCGGCGTCCCAACTTGACCAATCGTGTATAACCTCCGGGGCGCTGTGCATATCTGGGGGCAAACTCTCCAAATATCCTGCCCACAATCTTCTTGTCGGTAACAAAGGCCAAAGCCCGGCGCCGAGAAGCCAGGCTGCCTTCTTTCCCTAATGTAATCATCTTCTCAGCCAGGCCACGAATTTCCTTTGCCTTGGCCTCAGTGGTGATGATTTTTTCGTACTTGAATAAATCAGTGACCAAGTTACGGTACAATGCCCAGCGCTGCGCTGTAGGTCTGCTGAGTTTTCGTCCAGCTATCTGATGTCTCAATGTGTAATCTTCCTCTAGCTATCTGAATTGCTTTCAGCTTTATTAGAAGCTAAAGATGTCCCCTTCTTTTTTTCCTTTTTCTCTTTAGATTCGGGGATAAAGGGTAGGTCGAGCCGTTTAAGGGCTGTCTCCACTTCCTCCGTAGACTTAGCCCCAAAGCCAGCTAGGGCACGCAGACCATCTATACCCCGCTCTAAAATCTGACCTAATGTGGTAACACCACCTCTTCTTAAGCTGTTATAAGTATGTGTTGATAAATTCAGTTGGTCTAAAGGCATCAGGTACTGCTCTGGCGGCAGCAGCCTTTGCCATGACACTTCGGCTCCCTCAAGGGTAACAGCCTTAGCCAATTCACGGAAGCAGCTGAACTGCTCGACCAGGATAGCTGCGCTTTGACTAACAGCCTCTATCGGAGACAAAGTGCCATCAGTCCAGACTTCCAGGATAAGTTTCTCCTGGTTGCTTCCCTCCCTGATGCTGCTGGGCTCGACCGAGTAATTGACTTTGCGCACCGGTGTGAAGATAGCATCTATGGGAATTGCTCCTATGGGCAGGCTGTCACCGGAGCTAGCTGGCACATAACCTCTGCCCACCTCGACATTAAATTCGACTCTGAGATTAGCTTTATGAGAGTCCAGGGTAGCCAGATGGAGCTCAGGGTTAACGATTTCAAAATCTGCTGATGATTTAATGTCACCAGCACAAACTTGCCCTTCTCCCTCAACCTCCAGTCTTAGCTTACCGGGACGCTGAGCAAGATGTCGCAGGCGTATTGCCTTGACGTTCAACAAGAAATCTATTGTGTCCTCCTTAACATATGGGATTGTGGAGAACTCGTGTTGCATACCTTCAATCATGACCCAGGTTATCGCCGCACCGGGTAAAGAACTAAGAAGCACCCGGCGTAAACTATTGCCCAGTGTAACTCCGAAACCTTTCTCCAGCGGCTCGGCAACAAAACGGCCATGGATTTCAGTGCTTTCAACACATTCAACTTTTGGTAATGCTAAGCTAGCCAAGAAACTACCTCACCGGGAATAATATTCGACAATAACTTTTGCGTCGAACTTCACTTCAATATCGTCACCGGCTGGCAAATTAACGATTTTGCCAACCAGTTTTTGCTTATCCAGCGATAACCAACCAGGAATAGTCCTGCTCTCAATTTCCTGAACGAGTGTCTTATAATATTCACTTTGGGTACTAGCTTCCCGCCAAGCGATAACATCACCAGGTTTTACCAGACAGGAGGGAATATCAGTCTTACGTCCATTTAACCGAAAGTGACCATGTCGCACTAGTTGCCTCGCCTGAGGCCGCGAACTGGCAAAGCCCAGACGATAAACCACGTTGTCCAAGCGTCTCTCCAACAAGACTAAGAGATTCTCACCAGTTACACCGGGTAGCCTTTCCGCCTCAGCGAAGACTTTACGGAACTGCCGTTCCAAAATTCCGTAGGTATAGCGAGCTTTCTGCTTCTGCTGTAACTGAAGCCCACGGTCAGACTTCTTTGCTCGCCGCTTGGCAATGGCACTATAGCCAGGTGGGACATCTCTACGCTCTAAAGCGCATTTGGAGGTGAAACACCTGTCTCCTTTGAGCATTAATTTGTCGCCAACACGACGACATAAACGACAAGTAGCCTGCGTATACCTTGCCATTTCTACACTCGCCTTCTCTTACGAGGCCGACAGCCATTATGCGGAATAGGTGTCACATCCTTAATCCCCGTAACTGAAATCCCGGAGGCTTGAATTGCTCGAATTGCTGCTTCGCGACCGCTGCCGGGACCACGGACGAATACCTCTACCTGACGCAAACCGTGCTCTTTAGCTTTCTGAGCAGCTGCCTGGGCAGCCAACTGAGCAGCATAAGGAGTACCTTTGCGAGAGCCCTTAAACCCGGCTGTACCGGAACTCCCCCAGGCGACAACGTTGCCTTTACTGTCGGTAAGAGTAACAATTGTATTATTAAAGGTAGATTGGATGTAAGCCTTACCTTCAGCAATCTGTTTGCGTTCTCGCCTTCTTACCCCAGTCCTCTTTTTCTTAGGCATATTACTTTCATCACTCCTTTATTTCTTAGCTACTCCACGCCTCTGTCCGCGGCCAGCCACAGTCTTACGAAGACCACGTTTGGTCCGAGCATTGGTTCGTGTCCGCTGTCCATGGACGGGTAGACCGCGACGATGCCTGATACCTCGATAGCTGCCAATTTCAACAAGCCGCTTAATATTCAGATTAACTTCCTTACGAAGCTCACCTTCTACTCTATACTCTTTATCAATAATCTCTCGAATACGGCTAACCTCTTGGTCACTAAGGTCCTTTACTTTAGTATCGGGATTCACACCGCTGGAAGTCAAAATCCTGCGGCTTACGGTAGGACCGATGCCGTAAATATACTGCAGAGAGATCGCCACCTTTTTCTCTTTAGGAATATCCACACCTGCAATGCGTGCCATATCTCAATTTCCTCCAAGTTATCCTTGTCGCTGCTTATGCTTAGGGTTTTGGCAAATAACCCGGACGACTCCACGCCGCCTTATAATCTTGCATTTATCACAACGACACTTAACAGAAGACCGCACTTTCATAGTTTAACCACCGTAAAATTCGAAAAACCCTTACATAATATACTTTGTGTATAAACATGTCAAAACCTGACTCGGAGAGTGTTTATTAACTCTGCTTGTGTCAGTGGGTAAATTGGAGCAGATGCTCTCGCTTACCCGGCAGGCTACAATGTTGCTAAACATTCTCGACTCGCTTATGACTATTTAAACCGATAAGTAATTCTCCCTCGACTCAAATCGTAGGGGGAAAGCTCCACCAACACTTTATCAGCCGGCAAAATCCTAATGTAATGCCTCCTCATTTTACCCGAAATATGAGCTAAAACCTCATGCCCGTTAGCCAACTCGACACGAAAAGTGGCATTAGGTAAGGATTCAATCACTGTGCCTTCAACCTCTATTGCTTCTTTCTTAGGCATACTACACTTCTATTATAATAGAGTTAGTATCTCCGGTTCACCCTCGTCAATAGCGATAGTATGCTCAAAGTGAGCCGAAAGACTGCCATCAGCAGTCAGTACCGTCCATCTGTTCTTAGCAAGCCGTGTCCGCCAGTGACCAGCAGTCACCATCGGCTCCAGCGCTAATGTCATACCCTTTTGCAATAAGGGGCCATCACCGGGCGAGCCGAAGTTTGGCACTAATGGGTCTTCATGTAAGTCCCTACCAACTCCATGCCCGGAATACTCCCGAACCACACAAAATCCCCTTGTTTCGACATAACTCTGAATAGCCGCCGAAATATCTCCCAGATGGTTACCACAACGTGCTGCCTTTATTCCAGCCATCAATGCAGCCTCAGTAACCGCTAAGAGTTCCTGAGCTTTAGAATTAATTCTACCTACCCCCACCGTTATCGCTCCATCACCATGGAAACCGCCAACAATCGCCCCGAAGTCTACGGAGACTATGTCTCCCTCACCTAGCCACCGCTCCCCCGGAATACCATGGACAATCTCATCATTCACCGAGACACACAGGTGTGCTGGGAAGCCACGATAACCTTTGAAAGAAGCCTTAGCCCCATACTTTTGTAGTTCACTCATAGCTACAGAGTCCAGTTGGCGCGTCTTAATTCCTGGTCTTATTTCTTCCCTCAATTTTTGTAACACTGCTGCTACAATTTTTCCAGCCTGTCGCATAATAGCTACTTCCTGTGGAGACTTTATCACAGTCATCCGGCTCTTACCGATTTAGGCTTAAGAACATCAATTATCGCCTCAGCCACATCTTCTATTCCAAGCTTGCCATTCACTGCAATAAGCTTGTCCATCGTCTTATAATAGTCCAGAACCGGCGCGGTCTGAGCAAAATAAACCTTTAATCGCTCTTTTACCGTCTCCACAGCATCATCAGAACGTTGGTATAACTCGCCACCACATCTGTCACATTTCCGGGGAACTTTGGGCGGTGAGGTCAGCTCATGGTAAGGCACCTGGCACTGGCGGCATATCCATCGCCCGCTGAGCCGTTTCAACAGCTCTTCTTCAGGAACCTCAATATAAACCGCTTTATCTATAGCCTCCTTTCGACTGGTTAACATCTTATCAAGCGCCTTGGCCTGCTCGATAGTCCGGGGAAAACCATCAAAAACACATCCCGTTTTACAATCAGGTTCATTCAGGCGCTCAGAGATAAGCTGAATCGTCACCTCGTCAGGAACCAAAGCACCCTTATCCATATAGGCTTTAACTGACTGTCCCAACTTTGTACCTTTCTCTACTGCCTGTCGGAAAAGGTCACCCGAAGCTATATGAGCTAGTCCTAGCTTTCGGGAAATCATAGCTGCCTGAGTTCCCTTGCCCGCCCCGGGAGCACCGAGCAAAACCAAAAACACTCTGCTTATCTCCTTACTTTAAGAAACCTTCGTAGCGCCGCATGGTCAACTGCGCCTCTATCTGTTTCATAGTATCCAAAGCCACACCGACAACGATGAGTATCCCAGTACTAGACAGAGTCAACACAGCGACGTCCGTCAATTCTCGAATCAGAAATGGAGAAACTGCAACTAAAGCTAAGTAAAAAGCCCCACCCCAGGTGAGACGGTTGATAACCTTGTTAAGGTAATCGGTGGTGGGTTTGCCTGGGCGAACGCCCGGGATGAAGCCACCTTGACGCTGTAAAGTCCGTGCCAGGTCCATTTGCTCGAATATCACCATGGTATAGAAAAAGGTAAAAGCAACCACCATAACGAAATAAAGCACCCAGTAAAACAGACCCATGGGGAGAGCTGCATCAGGACTGAACCACGTCATAATCTTACTGGCGAAGTTCGGGTCCTGTCCTTGGGGGCTAGCAAAATAGCTAGCTATCGTTGCCGGAAAAATCATCAGTGAGATAGCAAAAATGAGAGGTATCATACCTGCTGTATTTACGCGAAGCGGGATATATGTTGAGCCTGTCTGGCGATACATGCGAGCACCACGAAATGCAGTCCGCGCATATTGCACTGGAATACGCCGATGCCCTTCGATGAATATGACTATAAACACCACTATGGCCAGGGCCAGAATGATGAAGGCGATTAGACCAACCAGATTCTCCCTGGCGATAAAGCCACGACCAATCATCTCCGGCAAACCAGACACAATGCCACCGAAGATTATTATCGAGACACCGTTGCCAATGCCTCGCTCAGTAATCAGCTCGCCAAGCCAGATAAGAAACATTGTTCCCGCAGTCATTGACACTATTATGCCCAGTGTAGGCAACGCAGCAACTTGACCTATAACACCCTGACTGCGCATCAGTGTTAACTGAGCATAGCCTTGAAGAGCAGCTAAGGGGACGGTCAGCCAGTGAGTAAACTGATTAATCCTGCGTCTGCCGGCTTCCCCTTCTTGAGATAAAGCCCTGAGTTGAGGGATAACTGGAACTAACAACTGCATAACGATGGAAGAAGTTATATAAGGATAAACTCCCATAGCCGCCACGCTGAAATTTCTCATAGCTCCACCACTAAACAAGTCAAGCATGCCCAGAAGCTGATTTGTTCTAAAAAGCTCATCAAGTGCGGAAAGGTTCACACCGGGCACGGGAACATGGGCTATGAAGCGAAAAACTACCAGCATGCCCAATGTAAACAGGAGGCGACGTCTCAAGTCTGGCAGAGAAAAGGCGTCTATCAATGCTTGAATAAGGCGCGGTCTACCTGACACTTGCTGCATCTTAAATGCTCTCCACTCTCCCACCGGCGGCCACGATTTTCTTTTCAGCAGCAGCAGAGAATTTGTTGGCCTTTATTACAAGTGGGCGGTCAATCTCACCATCGCCGAGGATTTTAACTGGATGCTTAGAAGATTTAATTAGCCCGACTTCAAGCAATTCTTTTGGAGTAACATCAGCATTGGGGGGGAATACTTTTAGTTCGCCCACATTAACAATACTGTACTCCGCTCTAAAGATGTTAACAAACCCCCTTTTCCGAGGTAGACGCTTAATAAGGGGTAGCTGCCCGCCCTCAAAACCAAGGCGAACTCCACCACCAGCACGCGACTTCTGACCTTTACAGCCGCGCCCCGAATAAGTGCCGTGCCCGCTGCCATCACCACGACCAACGCGTTTTCTTTTATGTTTGGCCCCCGCTGAGGGTTTTAGTTTATGTTGCTCCATCACCAATCACTTCCATTTTAACTAAATGACCGACCTTACCTACCATGCCTCTAATGGAAGGAGAATCTTCATGCTCCACCGTTTGATACAACCGATGAAAACCCAAAGCTTTCAAGGTTCGCTTTTGGTCTTTGGCATAACCAATATCACTCTTTATCCATGTGATGCGAAGTTTAGCCACTTGCCTCATCTCCCTTGATTCCAAGTTCAGCTTTCCGCTTTGCTACAGCTTCCTCAGGGTTCCTGAGACTAGCTAAGGCCAATAGAGTCGCTCTGACCGTATTAACAGGGTTAGAGCTACCCAAAGATTTAGTGAGTACATCCTTCATGCCTGCAGCTTCAAGCACAGCCCGTACACTGCCGCCAGCAATGACACCAGTCCCCGGTGGTGCTGGTTTAAGCAAGACTTTCGCTGCTCTGAACTTAGCCAAAATCTCATGCGGTATAGTAGTACCTGACATAGGCACCTTGATTAACTCTTTCTTTGCTGTAACACCAGCCTTACGGATAGCTTCCGGTACTTCTCTAGCCTTACCCAGACCAGCCCCGACGTGTCCATTGCCATCGCCAACCACTACCAGAGCTCTAAAATGAAGCTTTTTACCACCTTTAACGACTTTGGTTACACGGTTAAGTGACACTAGCTTCTCGCTAATTTCAAGTTCGCTAGCATCAATTTTAGTTTTCTCACCGATTAGCTTGGTAATTGCTTTCATCAGACAAACCTCAAAAATCTAATCCGACTTTCCTGGCGGCTTCAGCCAAAGCCCTTACTCTCCCATGATACTTATAGCCGCCTCTGTCAAAAGCGACACGGCTGACCCCCTTGCTCAAGGCGCGTTGGGCTACAAGAGAGCCTACCAGTTCAGCACTTTCCTTTTTTTTCTTCCCAGCCGCCTTCTCTTTGATTTCCGGGTCTAAACTGCTGGCTGAAACCAGAGTATAGCCAGTACCATCATCTATAACTTGAGCATAGATATGTTTCAAGCTCCGAAAAACGCAAAGCCTTGGCCTCATCGCTGTGCCGCTTAACTCGGCTCTGATTCGTGTGTGACGGCGCTTTCGCGCTAATCTGGCATCTGCTTTAGCCATCAATATCCTTTATCCTTTTAACGCTGCTTTACCTGCCTTGCCAGGTTTTAGACGAAGTACCTCACCAGCATATTTGACACCTTTACCCTTGTACGAATCCGCAGGACGTATCGCTCGAATTCGAGCCGCCGTCCCACCCACAATCTCTTTGTCTATACCAATAACCCGAATACGGTTCGTCCCTTCAACAACAATATCTATTCCAGGCGGCGGGGAAAAATCCACCGCATGACTAAATCCAACCTGTAGTGACAATTTATTGCCAGCTTTTTGAGCTCGATATCCAACACCAATTAGCTCCAGAACCTTCTCAAAACCTTTAGTAACCCCTTCAACCATGTTAGCCAGAAGGCTCCGAGTTAAGCCATGTAAAGCACGATGGTTTCTATTATCGGTAGGCCGTGCTACTACCAGGCTTCCATCCTTCAGCGTAATAGAGATATCGGGATGAAATGACCTGGCCAGTTTACCTTTACTGCCCTCTACGGTCACTTGACTGCCCTGGATGTTCACCTTCACACCCTGAGGCACAAGTATAGGTAATAATCCTATTCTAGACACGAAATATCCTCCGACAGCCTACTCACCAAACATAACATAACAATTCACCACCGAGATTTCGGCGCCATGCCTCCTGCCCGGTCATGACTCCTTTAGATGTAGACAAGATAGTAATACCAAGCCCACCATAGACGCGTGGAATTTCCCCACGCCCAACATACATTCGAAGGCCTGGCTTGCTAACTCTCTCCAAACCTACAATGGCAGGACGCCCATCTATATATTTCAAGATAATTTTAATCACTCGCTGCGGTTTACCCCTAAGCACAGTATAATCAGCAACGAAGCCCTCATCTTTAAGAATTTTAGCGATAGAAAGCTTAATCCTTGAAGTTGGTACAAGGACACTATCATGGTGCGCCATGATTGCGTTTCGTATTCGAGTTAACATATCAGCAATAGGATCAGTAACCATAGAGAGACGCCTCCAGACTTTAAATCACCAGCTTGACTTCCTCACCCCAGGAATCTGACCACTTAAAGCCAACTTTCGAAAACAAATACGGCACAAACCGAACTTACGTATATAAGCACGCGGTCTGCCACACAATTGGCAGCGACTCCGCTGCTGCACCTTATACTTCGTAGGGCGTTTTGATTTTAAAACTTTAGATAACTTTGCCATTTCTAATGCCAACCTCAGTCTCTTCTAAAGGGCATGCCCAGAGCCTCAAGCAAACCCCTGCCTTCTTCATCATTAGCCGCGGTAGTAACAATAGTTACTTCCAATCCCCGCAACTTATCCACCTTATCGTAATCAATCTCAGGGAAAACTACTTGCTCTTTCATTCCCAGAGTATAGTTGCCCTCGCCATCAAATGAATCACGGGATACCCCTTGAAAATCCCGGATGCGTGCCAAAACGACACTGACGAGCTTATCAAAGAAGTCATACATTCGCCTGCCTCGTAATGTCACCATTATGCCAATAGGCATGCCAGCCCTGAGTTTGAAAGCGGCGATAGACTTCCTGGCCCGTGTTATTACCGGATGCTGCCCAGCAATAGCTGCTAAATCGCTCTCAGCCCCTTCTAATGCTTTAGGGTTCTGTATCGCCTCACCTAAACTGATATTCAGCACGATTTTGCTAAGCTTCGGCACTTGCATCACGTTCTCATACCCAAACTTACTCATCAGTTCGGGCACTATCTCTTTTACATATTTTTCCTTCAATCGAGACATTTTCAACTCATGCCTTTAACTAGTCAATGACTTCATCACAAGAGCGACAAATTCGCGCCTTTTTCCCATCAGCAAGAAAGCTGTAACCTACCCGAGTCGGTTTGTTACATTTGCTGCAAATTAACATGACATTTGATATATGCAGTGGAGCTTCTAGCTCGATTATGCCAGCCTGCCTGGCTACACCACGGGCTCGGGAATGGCGCTTAACCATATTAACACCTTCGACCATAATCATATCTTTCTTAGGTAAAGCCTGACGTACCTTACCCTTCTTACCCTTATCTTTGCCGACGATAACAAGAACCGTATCATTCTTTCTAATCTTCATCTTAAAGAACCTCGGGTGCTAACGATATTATCTTCATGAAATTTTTGTCTCTGAGTTCTCTGGCTACCGGACCAAAAATACGAGTGCCTCTGGGATTATTCCTGTCATCCAGGATAACAGCAGCATTATCATCAAATCTAATATAAGAACCGTCTGGGCGATGGTGCTGTTTAGCTATACGCACAATTACTGCCCGCACCACATCACCCTTCTTCACCACACCACCAGGAATAGCGCGCTTCACCGTGCCTACAATAACATCGCCAACGGTGGCATATCTTCTCCGCGTGCCACCTGGCACATTAATGCACATAATCTGTCGAGCTCCAGTATTATCAGCTACTTTAAGTCTAGTATAGGACTGAATCATTATTTCTTATCTCTGACCGAATTTAAGCTACCTCAGTAGGCTCGACCTCAACTACTTCCTTTCTGCTTATTATTTCTACCACTCGCCAGCGTTTACCCTTGGACAAAGGGCGAGTCTCAACAATCTTCACCACGTCACCAACCTTGCAGGCATTAGTCTCATCATGAACTTTGAATTTAGAAGTATGCCTGATTACCTTCTTGTAAAGAGGGTGACGCGTTAAACTCCCCACCACCACCACCACCGTTTTATCCATCTTATCGCTTATTACCCTGCCAGTTCTGATTTTTCGCTTTCCTTCCATAGACTATCCTACTCCTAGCTCTCTCTCTTATTACAGTCTGGATTCTGGCGATTCTTTTCTTAACTTTAGGCAATTCGCGGTGATTAGCCAACTGCCGAGTAGCCAGACGAAACCGTAAATTAAAAAGCTCCTTGCGGGCTTCTTCTAAACGCTTCAATAATTCCTCGTCGCCCAAACCTCGAATTTCCTCGATTTTCAACCTTTCGCCTCTTCCTTAACCGTTTCCTTTACTACAAACCTGGTAGCAATAGGTAGCTTATAGGAAGCTAAATGCAATGCTTCCTTAGCCATACTCTCTTTTATACCACTTATCTCAAATAACATTCTTCCCGGTCTGACTACAGCTACCCAATGGTCTGGAGCACCCTTACCACTGCCCATTCTCGTCTCCGCTGGTTTTTTAGTCACTGACTTATCCGGAAAGACACGAATCCACATCTGACCACCGCGACGCAGGTAACGAACAATGACACGGCGAGCAGCTTCAATCTGCCTGGCCGTTATCCACGCGCCATGCTGAGCCTGCAACCCGAACTCACCGAAGACAATGGTGTTTCCAGCTTGCGCCTTGCCTCTCAAATGACCTCGGTGAGTTTTACGATACTTCACTCGCTTCGGCTGTAACAATTTCTCTTCTCACCTCGGGAAGGATATCACCTTTATAAATCCAGACCTTAACGCCAATGTGGCCTAGCGTAGTATGAGCTTCAGCAAAACCATAATCTATATCAGCACAAAGTGTATGCAAGGGTAGCTGACCCTGAAGAGTAGTCTCACGACGAGCGATTTCCACACCTCCCAGCCTCCCAGCACAGCTTATCTTAACCCCTTTAGCGCCAGCCTGCATTGTCCGAAAAGCAGATTGTTTCATTGCCCGCCTAAAAGCCATCCGACGTTCGAGCTGGTCAGCCACATTTCTAGCTACTAAGCAAGCCTCAAGCTCAGGCTGTTCAACTTCCTTAATGGATAATCGCACTCTCTTACCACAGATTTCTTCCAAAAGCGAACGCAATTCCTCGGCACGCTGCCCACCTCTACCGATAACAATACCGGGGCGGGATGAATATACCGTCAACAAGACCTCATTACCCTGGTGGTCAATTTCCACCCTGGCGACACCACCATCAGAGCACTTTTTCTCGATAGCCTTGCGTAACTTCAAATCCTCATGCAAAAACTCGGTATAATGTTTCTTGTCATACCATTTAGCGTGCCAGCCGCGAATAACACCAATTCTAAAACCGTAAGGATGAACTTTATGTCCCACTTTCTGCTTCCTCCTCGACGAAAACACTGATATGGGTGGAACGCTTTAATATAGGGCTCACACGCCCTCTAGCCTGAGGCCGGAATCTTTTTAAAGTATGCCCCTCATTAGCAGAAATATCAGTAATCTTAAGTCCAGCAGGTTCCATCTGAAAATTGTTTTCCGCATTTGCCGCCGCCGATTTTATCACCTTAGCCACAGCCCGAGCTGCTGGCGTTGGCGAAAACTTAAGAATAGCCAAAGCCTCGTCAACTGTCCTGCCTCGTACCACGTCTACAACTAACTTAACTTTCCGAGGCGAGATACGAACATCTTTAGCTATTGCTGCCACCTTCATGAAACTATTTCTTCCTTGCCTGAACAGTCACTTGTGCCTTGCTAACGTGCCCGCGAAATGTCCGAGTCATGGCAAATTCTCCCAGCTTATGTCCCACCATGTTCTCTGTAATAAAGATGGGCACATGCCGCCGGCCATCATGCACTCCAACAGTATGACCTATCATTTGAGGCAAAACTGTAGAGGCGCGAGACCATGTCTTTATCACTACCTTCTCTCCCGAGCGATTAAGTGCATCTATCTTTTTAAGCAACTTGGCGTCGCAATAAGGACCTTTTTTAGATGAACGTGACATTATTCTCCTGCCTTTTTAACTACCTTCTACTTCCGACGCTTAACAATTAATCTATCTGAAGTCTTGCTGCGTCGTGTCTTACGACCCAAAGCCGGCTTAGCCCATGGTGTCTTCGGTGCCATCCCCCGAGGAGCTCTACCTTCACCTCCCCCATGTGGATGGTCACGCGGCGTCATAGCTGAACCGCGAACCTGAGGACGCCGTCCTAACAATCTCGTGCGCCCAGCCTTACCCAGCCTGATTCCTTGATGTTCAACGTTGCCTACCTGTCCTATAGTAGCCAAACAATCGGTCAAAAAACGCCGAACTTCGCCTGAGGGCAAACGAACCAGAGAATACCTACCCTCCTTACCTAATAGCTGAGCTGCCGTCCCAGCACCACGAACTAACTGTCCGCCTTTGCCAGGTTCAAGCTCAAGATTATGAATCAGAGTACCATCGGGAATCGAACCCAGTGGTAGTGTATTACCGGGCTTTATTTCAGCTCCCTCGCCCGCCATTATAACGTCACCTACATTAAGCCCTAGAGGAGCCAGAATGTAACGCTTCTCCCCATCCGCATAATGAATGAGAGCGATGCGCGCTGAGCGATTGGGGTCATATTCCACGGCAGCTACTTTACCTGGGACACCCAGTTTATCTCTCTTGAAATCAATAATGCGCAATCTACGCTTAGCACCGCCACCTCGATGCCGCACAGTTATCACACCTCTATTGCTCCGCCCTGCTTTTTTCTTAAGCGGCTCCAATAGGGACTTTTCCGGGGCTGTCTTAGTTATCTCCTCAAAAGAGGCACTAACCATACCCCGCCTGCTCGGTGATGTCGACCGATAGGTCTTTAATGCCAAAGCTTACCTCCCCTAGGTCCTAGGGATGTCTCCTTTGCCATCGGGTTTTCCTAAGGAGCTTGCGATGCTTATGCTTCGCCATCTTTTTCTTCCGTTTTTTGATAACTGAACCCAATTCTAATCCCCTGCTTTTTTAGACTCCTTCGAAGAATTCTATCTTCTGCCCTGGTTCCAGGGTAACAACTGCCTTCTTCCAGACTGGAGTCAATACCTGTCGCCTGCCTATCCTTTTCATCTTCCCTGGTACATTCATCACATTAATCTTAACCACGCTGACTTTAAATGCTGCTTCCACTGCTTCTTTAATTTGGCGTTTACTGGCCCCTGACGCCACCTCGAAAGCATACCTGTTCTGCTCTTTTAGGAGCGTACTCTTCTCAGTGATTAAAGGCCGCCGCAGTACTTCATAAAGATGCATGTTTAATTTCCAAAATCTTAATTGCCGCTACTCACTGCCTCTTCGATTGGCTTTTCACCCCACAACTTTTCCACCACTCGCACTGCGTCCACAGTCATTACCAAATCTTTGAAAGAAAGCAAATCGGCCACATTCAACAAAGGTGCCGGGATTGTCTTAACGCCTGGCAAGTTGCGCGCCGATACAACCAAATTAGGCTCAGCTTCAGCAGTAGCGATGATGACAGAAGCATCAATCCTTAAAGCTATCAACATATCCGATATCGCCTTCGTTTTTGGCTCGTCAAGCTCAAGTTTATCTACAAGTTTCAACGCCCCACTACCGGCTTTAGCAGAAAGCACGCATTTCAAAGCTAAACGCCGCATCTTCTTAGGCATACCTTGTCGGTAGCTTCGAGGGTGGGGACCGAAAGCCACCCCACCTCCTCTGAGCAAGGGCGACCTAATATCACCACGGCGTGCCCGCCCGGTATGTTTTTGAGCAAAAAGTTTCCTGGTACTACCAGTAACCTCGCCTCTTCTCCTAGTGTCAGCAGTACCTTGGCGCCGATTAGCCAACTGCCTCACCAGAGCCTGGTGCACCACAGCTTCGTTTAAGGGCACCCCAAAAACATCTTCCCTTATTTCTATCTGCCCGGTTACTTCACCGCTTAAATCGTAAACTTGAACTTGCATTCTCGCTTATTCCCCACTAGCTTTCTCAATGAGCAACAATCCTTTCTTAGAACCGGGTACTGCTCCTTTAACCAGTAATAAGTGCCGAGCCGAATCGACATCAAGCACTTTAAGATTACGCACCGTTACCCGCTTATCCCCCATATGTCCAGCCATACGTGTTCCTTTTAGCACTCGACCCGGGGATGTAGTGGCACCAATGGAACCAGGTGCCCGATGACGGTCGGACTGTCCGTGGGTCTTCGGTCCGCCAGCAAAATGATGGCGTTTGACTACGCCAGCAAAACCTTTACCTTTCGATACGCCAGTGACATCAATCAAATCACCTGGCTTGAACATATCTACATCAATTTTCTGGCCCACCTGAACAGAGCTGATATCATCAACATCGAACTCGCGGAGATACCTTAATTGGCCTACTCCTTTAAGATGGCCTTTTTGCGGAGAGTTAATCCGCTTCGCATCTCCAAAACCAAGCTGGACAGCATCGTACCCATCATTAGCCTCGGTTTTCACTTGCGTAACAAAGCAAGGACCTGCTTCAATAGCTGTTACCACAACCTCTCCATCATCCCGGAAAAGCTGAGTCATGCCTATTTTCCTGCCAATCATACCTTGAATCATTTCTCCGCTATAACCTGATATCTATTTCCACCCCAGAAGGTAGCTGGAGTTGAGTCAACGCATCTATAGTTTTGGAAGTTGGGCCCAAGATGTCAATGAGACGCTTATGAGTACGAATTTCAAATTGTTCTCGTGAATCTTTATCAATATGTGGAGAACGAATAACACAAAACTTCTGGATATGAGTGGGCAATGGTACCGGGCCAGCAACCACAGCACCAGTGCGCTCTGCAGTCTCCACGATTTGCTCCACAGATTGGTCAACTAGCCTGTGGTCATAACCTCTGATTTTAATTCGAATCTTCTGCTTAGGCATTTACTTACCTCTAACCCTAACCTCTATTTGCCCTGCCAGGCTAGTCGGCAACTCTCTATAGCATTGGAACTCCAAGGAATAAGTTGCCCTGCCCTGACTTAATGACCTTAGAACAGTAGCATAGCCAAAAGTCTCAGCCAGAGGGACAAGGGCACGTATAACACAAGTTTCGCCATGCGTCTCGATGCCCTCAACATGTCCTCTTCTTGAATTCAAATCACCGATGACATCACCCAAGAACTGGGCTGGCATCACCACTTCCAATTTCATAATCGGTTCGAGCAGTATAGGGTTAGCTTTGCGGACGCCGTCTTTCAAAGCTATCGAGCCTGCCATTTTGAAGGCTAGGTCTGAAGAATCCACTTCGTGGTAACTGCCATCATACAGCGTCGCCTTGATATCCACTATCGGATATCCTGCCAATACGCCGCTTTCCAAAGCTTCTTTAACTCCCGCTTCAACTGCTGGAATATATTCCTTCGGTATAGCTCCACCTCGAACCTGGTCAACAAACCTGAAGCCGCTGCCTCGCTCTCCAGGCTCAAGCTTGAGCCAGACATGGCCATATTGTCCTCGACCGCCAAACTGACGAATAAATCTACCTTCTACTTCCACTGATACAGTGATAGTCTCTTTATAAGCCACTTGCGGCTTGCCAACTCTCACCGTCACATTAAACTCGCGCAGCATACGGTCAATCAGAACCTCCAGGTGCAATTCGCCCATGCCTGAGATAAGGGTCTGTCCCGTCTCCTGGTCGGTGCGCACTTTAAAGGTGGGGTCTTCCTCCGAAAGTTTGTTCAGGGCTTCACCGAGTTTATCCTGGTCAGCCTTACTCTTAGGCTCCACCACCATTGACAGCACCGGCTCGGGGAAACGAATAGCTTCGAGGAGTATCGGTCGAGCTGAGTCACATAAGGTATCACCGGTGAAGGTATTCTTAAGGCCTAGAGTAGCCGCAATGCTACCTGTATCAGCCTCTTCAATTTCCTCCCGACGATTGGCATGCATAAGAATCAACCTTCCAAGACGCTCCTTGTGTCCCTTGCTAGAATTGAGGACTTGCATTCCTGCCTTGACCTTGCCTGAGTAAACACGAAAATAAACCAATCTTCCCATAAAGGGGTCGGCAACTACCTTAAAAGATAAAGCTGAAAATGGCGCATCATCGCTCGCCTGGCGAACATCTACCTCGCCAGTCTGCAAATCAATGACATGAACCGGAGGTACATCTAGTGGAGAAGGGAGATAGTCTACAACGGCATCAAGAAGAGGTTGGATTCCTTTATTCCGCAAAGCACTCCCGCAAAGCACCGGTACTATCCGATTAACCAAAGTCAGCCTTCTTACGGCAGCTTTAATTTGCTCACCAGGGATATCTCCACCTTCGAGATAAAGTAACATCAACTGGTCATCATTTTCGGCCAGTCTTTCAATCAATATCTGCCGATATTTAGCTACCTCTTCTCTTTCGTCTTCGGGAATAGGCAATTCAGCTGGTGGCATGCTCACATCCTCAGGTAAGCGCAACGCTTTGCCATCAAGCAGGTCTATCACACCTTGAAATTGACTTTCTTTACCCCAAGGCAATTGTATTGATATGGCTTTAGCCCGCAGTCGCTCTTCAATCATGCTCACAGTATGATGAAAGTCAGCACCAACCCTATCCATCTTGTTAATAAAACAAATTCGCGGCACGCTATATCTATCCGCTTGCCGCCATACTGTTTCTGATTGGGCTTCCACGCCAGCCACCGCATCAAGCACCACCACCCCACCGTCTAAAACCCTGAGGCTGCGTTCGACCTCAGCAGTAAAATCTACATGCCCCGGCGTGTCAATGATATTTATGCGATGTTCCCGCCAGTGACAGGTGGTAGCAGCAGCAGTAATAGTGATACCTCGCTCCCGCTCCTGCTGCATCCAGTCCATCACCGCCGTCCCTTCATCCACCGCACCAACTTTATAGGTACGGCCGGTATAAAACAAGATTCTCTCAGTCACAGTTGTTTTGCCAGCATCAATGTGGGCAATGATACCTATATTCCGCACCTTGTCCAGAGGAAAAGTCCTGGTCATGCCATTATTTCCTATGCCAGCCGCCTTTTTAAGCGGCTGAGCTTTAATTCCTGTTGTTACCATCGGTAATGAGCAAAAGCCTTATTTGCCTCGGCCATCTTATGAGTATCTTGCCTCTTTTTGATAGTCGCCCCCTGCCCTTGAGCGGCATCTATAATCTCCGCCGCCAATTTCTCCGCCATAGACTTACCACCGCGCTCTTTGGCATAGCTGATTAGCCAGCGCATAGCCAGAGATAACCCGCGTTCGGCCTCGACCTCTATTGGAACCTGGTAAGTAGCACCGCCAACACGCCGAGATTTTACTTGAAGCAAAGGTGTAGCATTCTTAATCGCCTGGTCAAGAACCGTCAGAGGTTCCGTATTCAATTGCTTGCTAACTAAATCCAGGGCATCGTAAACAATCCGCTCAGCGGTGGCTTTCTTCCCACATAACATTATTTTATTAATAAGAATTGCCACCGTGAGATTTCCGTATTTAGGGTCAGGAGGTGTTGGTCTTCTTATTACGCTAGCTCGCCTCGGCATTTATTCCTCCTCGGCACCCTTACCTGTTTTGCTTACTGTTGGTGTGCCAGAAGTTTCATCCGAGGCAATACCCGCAATCTTGACTGCTCTGCTCCGTTTGGCTCCGTATTTGCTCCGCCCCTGTTTACGATTCTCCACGCCGCCGGTATCTAGAGCACCACGGACGATATGATAGCGAACCCCGGGCAAATCCTTCACCCTACCACCACGGAGGAGCACCACAGAGTGCTCCTGCAGATTGTGTCCCTCGCCGGGAATATAGGCAGTGACTTCAATGCCATTGGTCAGCCGCACGCGTGCAATCTTACGCAAGGCAGAGTTAGGCTTCTTAGGGGTCATAGTCTTGACCTGAACACAGACCCCACGCTTCTGTGGTGAACTCACACCTCGCCTGACAACGTTCTTCAAGGCATTGTAAGTAATGCCCAATGCTGGAGCTTTGGTCCGCTTACCAAGCTTCCGCCGTCCTTTTCGAACTAGTTGATTAACCGTTGGCATTTCACCTATTCCTTTTTGCTTTAAACAACTAAAAAGCCACCTAGTTGTCTACCGGTCTACTTCCCAATCAGGTTTGCATCCCGGTTCAAACTAGCCGGCTTACTCAGGTTTTCAAACCCAAACTAATGGCTAGTAGACACAAAAAATCACTATATCACAAATATATAATGAATGTCAACAACAAGTCTCTTCCAATACAAGATGAGCCTGGAGGGGGCACCGATTTCTAATGCAAGGTGAGACTGAAACAGGCAACTCATTTATGATTGGGACATGCAACTGATCATGAACGATGAGAAGCTAACCACAATAGAACAGGCCAAACAGTTTTTGAACGGGAGCGAGACACTTAGGTTTGAAGGGGTATCGATTGAGGAAAGATACCAGTGGATACAGACAGCGCTGATACGGTTCAAGTATTATCAGCTTAAGAGAGCTGAGAAAGGGGTGGTTCGGCGGTGTATAGAGAAAGTGAGCGGCTATTCCCGGGCACAGGTATCAAGACTGATACGAGAATACAATCAAAGGGGGCAATTGAGGAAGGTACGATACAGAAGGCACCGGTTTCCCAAGAAGTA
>VGNY01000027.1 GCA_016865895.1 Chloroflexota bacterium
GAAATTAGCTCGAACTGCTGGATGGATTAGCACCAGGTCTTCTTTTATAGTGGCGCTCACTTTACTTGCCCCGCAAATATGGGCCAAGTCAGCCAGCAGACCATCGCTTATGTCTATGGCAGCCTTGACCCCCTGTTGTAGCAGAATATGTCCTTCATTTACTCTGGGCGCAGGCTGGAGGTGAGCTTGGCGCAGAAGTCGGCTAGTTTCGACATCAAAGTTGAGTTTTTGTTTGAGCATCTTGAGGCCAGCGGCCGATTGCCCCAGATATCCGGTGACAGCTATTTGGTCTCCTGATACGGCTGCCGAGCGGGTAAGGGCAAATTTTGATTCCAGACTACCCAACACAGTGACGTTGATGACTGTTTTGCTTGCCGAGGCGATGTTGCCGCCGGCAATAGCGACTCCGAACTGATTGGCTATTTGCACCATGCCTTGGTATAAGCTGGTGATACAGTCTGTTTCGAGCTTGCCGGGCAGAGCTAGTGAAATCAAGGCGTATTTAGGGATGCCACCCATGGCGGCTATATCGCTTAAGTTCACAGCAATCGCTTTCCAGCCTAGCTCTTCCCAACTGGTGATGTTCAGGTCAAAATGTGTATCCTGTACCAGACTATCTGTAGTGGCCAGTTGGATGGAGACATCTCCTTTCCAGGCAGCAGCGTCATCGCCAATGCCTATAAGTAACCGCTGCCACGAGGCATCCCGGGCATTTTTAGATTTGTTGACGATATCGGCCAAGAGCTCGATTAAGCCGAATTCCCCTAGGTCGGAAACCTTCATCGTTGGGATTATAGCACACGCCCCATACTTTAGCTCAAATCTATACAATCGCTTACAGAAACTTATTGGTGCTACCTATGTAGTTGCGACCTTTTAGGGTCGCATTGGGGTGGGGCCTTGTGCGAAACTTAAGGCGTGCAGCTAATTTTTTCTTAAAAACAGACGCAGATTTTTAGTGAAAGTATTGTATGTGGCAAATACAAGTTATATAATGCGATTAAACAGGTAAGGAGGTTAGTATGGAGCAGACGGTCAGGTGTCCTAATTGTGGTTCAGAAAATCGTGCCGGCCAGCAGTTCTGTGGGGCATGTGGCACAAAGTTCGTAACCGAGGCACAGCAGCAAGGAGTCAGGTGTCCTAACTGTGGTTCGCAAAACCTCGGCGGTCAGCAATTTTGTGGCACGTGTGGAGCAAAATTGGCTGTTGTGGCTCAGCAGATGCCTGCTGCCCCAACTCAAGGGGTGCCTACCACGGTGGTTACTCCAATTGCCCCTCGACAGCAGGTTGAGGTCAAACCCAGCTGGGGGTTAGCCTGGGGCTTGTGGTGGCGGATGACGTTACTGGGGCTATTAATTGGTGGCTTAATCTATTTGATTGTTGTAATTGTGATGGTTCTTGCCTTTAACTACCAGCTTCCTTTTGGTTCGTGAGGCGACAAGGGGCTTGATAATATATGCAGCAAATGAGTAGTTGCCCGAACTGTGGTGCCCGAAGTGCTGGCCAGCAGTTCTGTACTAGTTGCGGTGCAAGAATGCCGGCTGAAGTGCAACAGCAGGCCTGGGGGGCGCAACCTGCACCAGGTGCTCCAACGGCGACCAGAGAGGCTGTACCAGGCCAGAAATATGCGGCCCTAAGAGCAGTTGCCACCATATATAAGATTATTGGCTGGGTGGTAATGGTAGGAGGCAGCCTGTTCTCAATTGCTTTGGCCGTGATAGCGGCACAGGGCACGGAAGGATTCAGTGAGTTCATCCCCTGGGCTTCAGGTGTCGGAATGGTGGGCATAGCAATTGTTGGGGTGATAGTCTCGGTGCTATACGGCTTGTTCTTGCTAGCTTTTGCCGACCTTTGTTATGTGCTTATGGATATAGAGCGAAATACCAGAGCGAAAGAACGAGCCTAGATTATTTGCCAGTCCCGGTAGCCCTGTTGAATAAGAGCCAGGTACTCCACGGATGGTTTTGCCGCTTGTGATTGCTCAATCTTCACGTAGGTGATGGCTTCTACCGGCTCGTTAGTCTCCGTCCACACGGTCACTTTCCGCCGGTCATAAACTGTAGGATAACCCTCATACCCATCCAAACGTTTTAAATCCCTCTCTGAGATTTCGTAAACAGCTCCTAGGACCTTTTCGCCTCTATGAGGAGTTATGCTGGCAACTCCACCTTGCCGACCTGGCCGTGCGGTGAAGGTGAGCTTGAAATTAGGCAAGGTGGCGATAAACTTGGGCTTGCTGTCCGGAGCGCGCTCCGCCATCTGCCTCCGATTTAAATTAGAGGCGTAAGCAAAATAATACATCTTGTCTCTCCTGATATGCCGCTGGCCTGCGACTTAACGTTATTTTACATCTTTCATTTCATTTATTCATATACCTACTCGTCAAACTTAACAAAATGCCTCTTTCCATTCCTATGTAGCTGCGACCCTTTAGGGTCGCCTCTTGCACTGAGCTGAATCTGTAAATTCGGCTGGATAAAGCGAGGCTAAAGCCTCGCCGCTACATTAGTGAACAATCTCTACGCGTCAAACTTAACAAAATGCTTTCTGGGTGGTATAGTTAGGCGGTATGCGTTATGCAATCCTCGGGGATATCCACAGCAATCTGGCTGCTTTTGAGGCGGTGCTTCGGGATGTAGAGAGCAGGGGAGGTTTTGATAAGATATGGTGTCTGGGCGATGTTGTGGGTTATGGGCCTGACCCTCATGAATGTATTGAACTTCTGTGTCAATATGACCATATTTGTGTTGCCGGCAATCATGATTGGGCGGCGATAAGCAAGATGGATACCACGGACTTCAATCCCGTGGCAGCTCGAGCCTGCCATTGGACAGCGCAGCAGCTAACGCCAGAAGATATAGATTACTTGCAAAACCTGCCTCTAAACTTTTGTCAGGATGATTTCACTTTGGTTCATGGTAGCCCACGGGAGCCTATTTGGGAGTATCTGCTAGGGAGCGAAGCGGCGCAAGACAACTTCGCCTATTTTGAGACAGCTTATTGTCTTGTGGGGCATTCTCATGTTCCACTGATTTTTGAGTTTTTTGAGGGTGTTGCTATCTACAGGGTGTTTCCTGAAGAAAATGGTTTGCCGTTAGGAGAGAACCGCTTGATTATCAACCCTGGTGGTGTGGGGCAGCCTCGAGATGGAGACCCTCGGGCAAGTTATGCTATTTATGATACTGATAATCAGACAGTCTATCATTATCGGGTTGAATATGATATTGCAGCCACGCAGAAAAAGATGACTGAGTATGGATTACCCTTGCCGCTTATTGTGCGTCTAGGCCAGGGCTGGTAAGCCTTGAAAAGTTCAGTACTCCATAGTAGTATTTGGTTGGGTCGTGCTAGACGGGGAGCTAGCGGTGCCCTGTACCCGAGATCCGCTATAGCGGGGTTGAATTCCGGCTCGAGGTTTATGTCTTTTGGGACTGCCGTGGTAAAGCGGTGTTGAGGACTGGGTCTTGCGCGGCGGAGGACTATGAATCCCGTCAGGTCCGGAAGGAAGCAGCGGTAAGTAGTATTCTCCGGGTGCCGTAAGGCTACCTGGTCGGAGCTGGCTAACCGTGGTAAGCTAGAAGGCAGGGTCGACAGTCGGTGCACGGCCCATATTAAAAAATGGGAGGACGCCAAGATGGATTTGAATTTGGCTGGTAAGGCGGTGATTGTTACTGGTGGTGGCTCGAACATCGGTCGGGGTATAGTCTTAGCCTTCGCTAGGGAAGGGCCGAATGTGGTAATTGCTGATATAGACGAGGTGCAAGCGCAAAAGGTAGCTAAAGAGGCTAACGACCTGGGTGGCAAGGCTATAGTTATCAAAACTGATGTTACCGATGTTGACTCAGTAACAGCTATGGCAAAGAAGACGCTGGAGCAGTTCGGGAAAATAGATGTACTGGTGAACAATGTTGGCTGGGGTATGGACCGGCTGTTTATCGAGAAGCCGAGGACGGAATGGGAGAAAGAAGTAAACATTAATTTCTGGGGTGTTATAAACTGTACCAGAGTGGTCTTGGACCATATGATTGAGCAAAAATATGGCAAAATTATCAGCATTAGCTCTGATGCTGGCAGGATGGGAGAGTACAGGGAAGCAGTCTATGCCGGGTGTAAAGGTGGTGTTATCGCTATGTCTAAAACTTTGGCTCGTGAATTGGGGCGCTATGGTATAAATGTTAATGTCGTTTGTCCTGGAATGACGCTGCCCGAGAGTCCTGAGCATGCTGGTGAGCTTAGTATGTGGAAAAGTCCAATGGCTCAATTCTTGACCCCGGAAGTTCAAGAGAAGGCAGCAAAGGCATACCCCTTGCGCCGGCTGGGTAAGCCGCAGGATGTCGCCAATGTTGTTGTCTTTCTGGCTTCAGACGTGGCTAGTTTTATAACCGGACAGACTATCAGTGTCAGCGGTGGTTATACAATGATGTAAAAGGAGGCTTTAGCATGAAAGCTATTGATGTTCATGTTCACCCGAGCACGGCGGCTTTTGACCGTAAAAGTATGTGGGGGCCTGAGATTGTAGAGTATATTTCCAAGTACTATGGAGTTGAGTATAAAGTTAAGACGGATGAAGAGATGGCACAGGAGTTCAGGGAGCTGGACTTAAAAGCTATTTTGATAGGCTGGGATACGCAGACGGTGAGCGGCTATGATACCAACAATACCAATGACGAGGTGGCCAGGCTGATTAAAAAGTTTCCCGACGTGTTTATCGGCGGCTGGGCAATGATTGACCCCTGGAAAGGGAAAGCGGCTGTAAGAGAGCTAGAGAGATGCGTTAAGGAGTTGGAGCTGATGGGTCTCAAGTTTCAGCAGGCTCTCCAGGCGTTCTATCCTAATGACAGGCGGTTCTATCCTCTTTATGAAAAATGCGTTGAACTGAAGATACCGGTTTCTTTCCACACTGGCACTACTGGGGCTGGAGCTGGTATGCCAGGGGGTTATGGCATACGTTTGAATTATACCAGGCCTGTCCCCTATATTGACGATGTAGCTGCCGATTTTCCAGATTTGACGATAATAATGATTCATCCCGCCTGGCCCTGGTATGAAGAACAGATTGCCGTATTGATTCACAAGGGGAATGTCTATGCCGACCTTTCAGGGTGGGCGCCGAAATATTTTCCCGAGGCTATCAGGAGAGAGGTCAATGGACGTCTTCAGGATAAGTTCATGTACGGCTCTGATTATCCTGAGATCCCGCCGAAGCGATGGCTTCAGGAATTTGAAAGCGGCGGCTATAAACCAGAGGTGATTGAGAAAGTCCTGTACAAGAATGCTCAAAGGATCCTGAAGCTGAAGGTTTAGGTGTTTATTGTCATAGAAGCGAAGCAAACAAGTTGTAGTGCGAGGCTTTAGCCTCGCCTGGGTGGTTAGGTGACCTTGCTCAAACCGGCATCACTTGGCGACCCTAAAGGGTCGCACTACATTAGTGGCATACAGGGTTTAAAGATGTTAAGCGTCAGGAGTTTGAAGGCTTTACGTGCCTGATAAAGTGATTTCACTCTCAGCTCAGGTCAAAAGGCTGCTTCGTCAGTCTGGTCTCAGAGCCAGGAAAAGCCTGGGACAGCATTTCCTTATAGATGAGACAATTTTAGAGACTATAATCGAAGCTGCCGAGCTTTCCCCAAAAGATACCGTGGTTGAAGTTGGTCCTGGATTAGGCGTGCTTACAATTGAGCTGGCCCCACGGGCGGGTAATGTTATCGCCGTAGAACTTGATAATGAACTGGCTTCACTGCTGAAACACCGGCTGGCTTCCCACGATAATCTGAGAGTGGTTAATGCTGACATACTCAAGGTCAATCCGTCACAGTTATTGGAAGGGAAAAGAAGTTATAAAGTAGTGGCTAATCTGCCGTATTATATTACATCACCTGTATTGCGTTATTTTGTGGAAGCTTTACCCCAGCCATCGTTGATGGTGGTGATGGTTCAGAAGGAGGTCGGCGAGGCTATTGTTGCTGGTCCGGGTAAGATGAGTTTGCTGGCGGTTAGCTTGCAGGTGTATAGCAAGCCGAAAGTTGTTTCATATGTGCCAGCGCAGAGCTTTTATCCGCCGCCGAAAGTGGATTCGGTTATCCTGCGCTTTGACTTATTTCCTGAGCCTGCGGTTAAGGTGGCCGATATGGATGGCTTTTTTGAGGTGGTCAGGTATGGCTTCAGCTCGCCCCGAAAGCAACTGCATAATTCGCTAGCTCATGGTTTGGGGACCAAGCCGAGCGAAATTTTCCCGTTGTTGAAGCAAGCTGATATAGACCCTAAACGCCGGGCTGAAACGCTTAGCCTGGAAGAATGGGCGAAGTTGTATGAAGTTTTGGCGGGTTCGGAAAAGGTCAGGATGCAATGCTGAAGTGCCTGGCGCCAGCTAAGATTAACCTTGTTCTTGAGGTTTTGGGCAAACGTGATGATGGCTATCACGAGGTTCGCAGCCTGGTTCAAACAATTAGCCTGTGTGATGTCCTTTCCTTTGAGCTTGCGGATGTGATTTCTCTGGAATGCACCGAACCAAGTTTGCAGACATCAGATAATCTAGTTTTCCAAGCCGCTGAGTTGCTCAAAAAAGTCAGTGGTTATCGGGAAGGGGTGAAAATTAAACTTGAGAAAAGAATCCCCTGGGGTGCTGGTCTGGGTGGTGGCAGCAGCGATGCTGCTACCACTTTGTTGGCGCTAAACAAGCTCTGGGAGCTGAAATTTACGGCCTCGGATTTAGTTGAGCTTGCAGCCAGGCTGGGTTCAGATGTCCCTTTTTTCATCTATAAGGGCACAGCATTAGTAGAAGGCAGAGGGGAAAAAGTGACACCTTTAGCAGCCTCGATGTCGGGCTGGTTTGTCCTGCTAATGCCACCTTTGCCCAAAGTACTCAACAAGACGCAGCAGCTTTATTCCCGCCTCGACGCCCGACATTTCACTGATGGGCGATTGGTTAGTAAGGCGGTGAAAAGTTGGTCTCAAAGTAGGCAAATCGATGCCTCCTTGTTGTTTAATGTTTTCGATAAGGTGGCGTTTGACGCTTTCTCTGGGCTGGAAGGTTATTGGAGGTGTTTCGAACAGGCTGGTGCTACGGACATTCACTTAGTTGGCTCAGGCCCAGTCCTGTTCGCTCCCATAGATGGTGAGGCTAAAGCTGAGGAGATATGTCACCGACTTCGCCACCAAGGTTTAGAGGCTTATTGTGTGTCTACTGTTGTGCCTGAAGCGATTTGACGTCAGCTACGGACAAATCTTTCCTCATCTTTTCTTGTCCGCACTTCTCCATTAAGCTTTGCCCTATGTAGGGCGTTCAAAATCTCTCCTAGACGAGGGCCCTCAGACACTCCCATTCTCTTTAAATCTTCCCCGTTCAATAGTGGCTTTACATAACGTAATTTAGTCAGGTACAATCGAAGGTTCTGACTTACTATCGGAGATTCCGATGCCAGAGCGTTGGCTTGAATGGCTGGTGCTGCATAGCCGTGAAGCGATTGGTAGATATCGCTGGGCTTTAGCTTAGGATTGGCCAGGTTGTGAAGGTGTGCCTTAAGTTGCAAAGTGTGGCGCATGGCTTGAGCTAGCCTTTTTGGGAAATTGAGACGAGAAATAAGCTCCTCGTTTTCCTTTTCAGTCAGGTTGTAAATAAGCAAGCACAGGTAAAGCGAGAGCGGTGAAGTTCTTTTATCAACCTGACGAGCCTTGGCAAACATTTTGCCGAGCCAGCCGTTGCCCTTAATGGCCGGGTGTATTTTGCTGAGGACTTCTAGCTCATCAGCTCGCCTTAGCATTTTCTCCGGCTGGTCTTCCTTCAGTATTAGCTCCAGCTCATGTCTGAGGCGGTCGCCACTTATGGTGTCAAGCATGGCTACATCGCGTCGCAGTAACCTCTCCGTCTCTGTCTCCAGCTTGAATCCTAACCTATGCTCGTAGCGTAACGCCCTAAGGATTCTGGTAGCATCGTCAATGAAGCTATTTGGGTGCAGGATGCGGATGAGGCCACGTTCGAGGTCATCTTTGCCGTGGTACAGGTCAATTAGCCCACCGAAATGTTGTGGTGTCAGGCACAATGCCATGGCATTGATGGAAAAGTCCCGGCGGATGAGGTCATCTTTGAGGCTGCCCGGCTTAACGGTGGGCAAGGCTCCCGGTCGGCTGTATATTTCGCTGCGGGCAGTGGCTAAATCGAGGCTGAAGCCGGGGTATTTAAGTTTGGCAGTGCCGAAATGAGAATGAGTTGTTAACTTTGCCTGGCTATCTTTTGCTAGCCTCCGGGCAAGGCTGATGGCATTGCCTTCGACCACCAGATCGTAGTCAAAATTGGCACGACCCAGAAACAAGTCACGTACTACCCCGCCGACAAGATACAGCTCTTGCCCCAGCTCGCTGGCCTCTCTGCCAGCAATCTTTGCCAGAGCCAGAACTGGAGGTGGGAGGTATTTTTCAAGTTTCGGTGCAAGATTTTCAGACATTGTCTACCTTTCACTTAGGCATTTCTTCAAGATGGCTTTGAAAAAATATCCCAAGCCCCCAGTGTCTGAAGATAACAGTTTAGTTTGTGTGGGGACCGAAATAAATTAGCCATTTTGCAACATTGTGAATGAAGATTGAACTTGTGGGCTTAGTGGTGTCTATATCATTGGGCTTGTATTAGATTTGCTAGACTGTCTGCGTAAACGTTAGCCTTACATGATTTTCCATCCAAGTAAGGATCATCATCAAACTCCCAAGCTACCCATATATACCTTTCCTCCTCCCCCTTCATAATTTTCATGGGCACAAGGAAGGCGCCAGTGGTATAGATTTTTGGTTCTGCTTCCGAGAAAAAGAAACTATCGAGTATTTGCTCAGTTTTGAGAGACATAAGGCTCTCCTTTCATTTTTGTAGAACTATTTGAACTACCTGCGAAGCTATTATAAAGAGCATCAACTTTTACTCTTTTTCTGGGGCAACATAGAGGCGATTCCACGTGCCTTTATTCTGCCAGATTTCTATGACTGAATCTTCCCAAGTTTCATCGTTTGGATTTTCAATTAAATACTCGACAAGTTTGTCTAACGGCATGGGAAATTTCAATTGAAGTTTTGGTAAAAATTTTAATCCTGATCCGCGTGTCAGTCTTTTAGTGCTCCTCATCCAATCCCGTAGGTTCTGAGGAAAATCTGCGTTAGTAGAAAAAGATAGTTGTCTTTTAATAAAAGGCAAACCTTTTGTCATTACCACATAATTATGGGGTAAGAGAACAAAATATATCCAATAGTCCCTCTCATAGAATAGTTTATCAATGGCGGTGAGGCTGCTAATTGCAATCCAGTTAAAGGATCTTTGCATTGATTTCACTTCGATTTTCCTTACCTCGCCGTCTTTGTTTGTTGAGAGGCCGTTAAAACCAGAAGTTCTCTTAACTAATTGCATATTACACCCACGAAAGGTTTCTACAGAGCAAACGAGCCCAAGCCCTACTTTTTCAAGCACCATTGGATGTCGCTCAATCATGGTAAATATGTCCCTCAAGATTAGGATAAATGAACATCTTTTATCACCTTTCTCAAAACCTCAACATCCCAGGAGGTAAACTCTGTATTTGTTCTATCTACAGCTGCTTGGGTGAATTCTACTCTCTGCTGTGGGGATGGTCAAGGCTGCCACATTGAGGTTATTTCCGTCATGTGTAGTGCGAGGCTTTAGCCTCGCCACGATGAAAGCGACCCTAAAGGGTCGCACTACATTGGAGATAAATTCTTAGAAACGCTCTCAATCTCCTTTGGCTTTGAATATGGAATATGTGCCTATGGCTTTGGCGATGATGCGTCCGTTGCCTTCTATTTCCGATTCCAGTACAGCGATTCTTTTGCCTTTGTGAATGACTTTTGTCTTGCAGGTGAGCAGGCCAGATGCCAGCGCTGCGAAATAGGCCACTTTGATTTCCACGGTGGCGCAAATCTCACCTCTATCTAAATGGGGATAAAGCGCTGCTCCCATGCCGGTATCCGCCATCGAATAGACAACTCCTCCATGCACCACTTTGTGCGGGTTCAGCAGTTTTTCATTTATCTCTAAGACACATTTGCTGTATCCCTTTTTGCATGCGGTGAACTTTAGACCTATTAATTGAGCGAACGGGTGGAAGCCTTCTGCATTCAGTGGGAATTTTCTCGGCATAAGAATTACCTCCGTATGTCCAACCTTTTACTTATCACAGCTTGTGGAATTCTACTGCTTGTTGTGAGGGTGGTCAAGGCTGTTTTTGTTCAGTTATTTCTGATGATGTAGTGCGAGGCTTCAGCCTCGCTGGCCTCGACCCTTCAGGGTCGGGGCTACATGTGGATAGTCATGGGCGACCCTGAAGGGTCGCACTACATTGTTTGGATAATTACTATACTCGCGATGACGATGAACATTCTCGGATTTGACTACGCGTCTTAGAAGGTGATATAAATAGAAGCAGAAAGCTCTCACTGAGCAAGAAAGGAGCTTGTGGCTATGTGTAAGACCTGTGCTGCTCATGCCAAAAAGGCTGACAAGCCGAAAAAGAAAACCACCAAAAAGAAGTAGGCACATAATTTAGAGCTTTCAGTTTCTCTGGTGTGCATCGTGTGGAAGGTCGGGGCGTTTGTCTTCGGTACATATTGTGATGCTTAAGAGCTCAAACCATTGCCCCGATAGTTTTAGTGTGGCTTTTTTAATCCTATCTGTAATATCCTTCGCTAGCCCTTTTTTAAGCTTATACTTTGCTGCGTTAATAAGCAGCTGTAGTGTTCCCAAAGTAACTATTGTCCTATCTCATCACATTAGGAAATGAAGTAGTGGATGCGGTTTTGTTGTATAGTGTGGGAAGATATAATTAACAATGCAATAATTACACAGGAGAGAGCGAATTGAGCTGGGCAAAAGAAGATTTGCACGAGCTAGTTAGAACCAAACTAACAGGCCGACTATTCATAGTTGTATCTAACAGAGAGCCTTACATTCATATTTCGTCTGGTGGTGACGAAATCCAATGTATCGTTCCAGCCAGTGGTCTCACAGTAGCTCTGGACCCGGTGATGCGTTCTTGTGGTGGCGTCTGGGTTGCCCATGGCAGCGGCAATGCCGATAGGGAGGTGGTTGATGATAAAAACCGCGTGTTAGTTCCTCCGGATGAGCCTTGTTATACCTTGAAACGGGTGTGGTTAACCAAACAGGAGGAAGAAGGCTATTATCTTGGTTTTTCAAATGAGGCACTATGGCCACTATGCCACATTGCCTATACGCCCCCTAATTTTGACGAATCGCATTGGAGTACTTACAAGAAAGTAAACCAGATTTTCGCCGATGCTGTTCTGGATGAAGTTGGTGATAGGCAGGCGTTTGTTTTTATTCAGGATTATCACTTGGCGCTTCTATCTCGATTGATAAAAGCTAGGAATCCTCAAGTAATTACCGCACAGTTCTGGCATATTCCCTGGCCTAACTCTGAAGCCTTTCGAATTTGTCCCTGGGGAGAGGAGATATTGGATGGGTTGTTGGGCAATGATATTCTTGGTTTTCACATAGGTTATCATTGTGACAATTTTATGGAGACGGTGAGACGGCTGCTGGAGGTGAGGATTGACCGTGAAAGGTCGGCAATTAGTCGGGGTGGCAGAACGACTCTAGTGCGTCCTTTTCCAATCAGTGTTGACTTTGACCGGATAGCAGGCGATGCTGCCAAAGCAGAGGTGGGTGAAGAAATGGAGAATATCCAGCGCAGGTGGAGTCTGGCCGATGAGTTTATCGGTATTGGTATTGACAGATTAGATTACACTAAGGGAATCCCGCATAGATTCAGGGCTTTGGATAAACTCCTCACCAAATACCCTGAATACCGAAAACGGATTGTCTTCTTTCAATTAGGGGAACCAAGCCGGATTCATATTAAGAAATATAAGGAACTGAATGCTGAGATTGATGACGTGGTTGAGGAGGTAAACTGGAAGTATCAATCTGGGGACTGGAAACCGATAATATATGTCCGGGAGCATTTATCGCCGACGACTCTGCTGGCTTTTAATCGGTTAGCGCATTTTTGCATTGTCAGCTCTCTCCATGATGGCATGAATCTGGTGGCCAAGGAGTTTGTTTCCTCCAGAGTGGACGGAGATGGTGTGCTGATTCTCAGCCGTTTTACCGGCGCTGCCAGAGAGCTGACTGAAGCTCTTCTCATAAATCCTTATGCCACAGATGACTTTGCTGGGGCTATCAAAGATGATATTGAGATGCCGAAAGAACAAAGGCAAGCGAGGATGAGAAAGCTGCGCCAGACAGTGGAGCAAAACAATATTTATCGGTGGGCTGGTAATATTATCAACGAATTAGCTAATTTTATGACGTAAAGTCCCTTGATGCTATGCAGTATCTTTTTGATGTTTGGGACAGAATTAGCCATCGCATTAAATCAGCTAATCATATCTTACTCCTCTCCGATTATGATGGCACTTTGACACCTATCGTGGATAGGCCGGAGTTGGCCACACTTCCACAAGAGACAAGAAAATTGTTACGGACATTAGCTAAGAACCGTCGCTACACAGTCGGCATCGTTAGCGGCAGGGCTTTGCCTGACCTGAAAAGCAATGTTGGTTTGGAGGGCATCATCTATGCTGGAAACCATGGGTTAGAGATAGAGGGTCTCGGGTCAACTTTCTTAGAGCCGATTGCTGAGGAAATGAGACCCTTCCTTCAGATAATGAAGCAGGCGCTCTTGGCTACATTTAAAGGCATTAAAGGGGTTTTTGTCGAGGACAAGGGTTTGACGATAAGTGTCCACTATCGTTCAGTTAAAGATGATGAGGAGAGATATGTGATGGATGCATTCAGCAGGGTGACTGACCCTTTGCATCTCACTGGTAGAGTTAAGATTACTCAAGGGAAGAAGGTTTACGAAATAAGGCCACCTGTTGATTGGGACAAGGGTAAGGCTATAGCTTGGCTCATCGCCAAGTGTAAGGTGGTTAGGGGTAGTGGTGGAGAACTGCCGATATATTTGGGCGATGACTTGACTGATGAAGATGGCTTTAAGGTGATTGAGAGAAATAATGGCATTTCTATTTTTATTGGTGAGGAAGATGTTCAATCAGTCGCGCGTTATTTCTTGAAATCACCAGAAGAAGTAACTGATTTCTTGAAGATGTTATAATGTGTGGAGACGCTCAATGTTTGATTGGTTAACCAACTTTTGGCTTTGGCTGACTCAGAACTGGCTTCACGTTGTTATTCCCTTGGTTGTTTTTCTGGCTACCTATGTGGTTGGTTTGTGGGTTAGGAGGGTTGTCTATAGAGCCTTTGGCCGTTGGGCAGTAGTGGCGAAATGGGAGGGAAGGCAGGTAATCATTCAGACGACGCGGGCGCCGTTTTTGCACTGGTTCCTGATTTTAAGTGCTTTCATGGCCATCGAAGTCTCAAAGTTAGACTTTTCCAGTAAGGCATTAGCCGGCAAGATATTGGCAAGCCTTCTCACCATTTCATTAACCTGGGTAGTTGCCACCTTATGTGCAAGTATACTGAAGCTTTATATTGGTAAGATGAAGCGACTGCAACCCTCAGAGCCTTTAATAGTGAATGTTATTAGAATTACCATTGCTGTGGTCGGTGCCTTGATATTGCTTGACATTTGGGGAGTACCGACTACACCTATCATTTTGGTCCTCGCTGCAGGTATTCTGATTGCAGCCTTAGCTTTTAGAGACGTAATAGCTAATCTCTTTTCGGGTTTCCAGCTTGCTCAAGGAGAGCAGGTTAGAGTCGGTGACTTTGTAAAGTTGGAGTCTGGAGAAAGTGGTTATGTGACTGACGTGACCTGGAGAAATACACAGATTAGAAGTCTCGAGGGCAATCTTATCCTCGTGCCCAACAGTCGGTTACTTCAGGGCACTATTATAAATTATGGGCGTCCGCTGAAGAAAGCCTCCGAGCCTTTTCACTTTTATGCCCGATTGCACTTAAAGGAATTGACTGGTCTGAAAGCTCGAAATTTGTCTGAGCTGGTCAACCTGTTGAGAGAAGTCCCTGACTCGGTTATTTATTATCACACGCATCATTTTTTGGAAGAGCACCATTATCTGACCCCTGAACCAGCCAGCGATTTTGCTTTATGGGTGAGTGATGAGCTTGGTGATGAGGTTTTGGGTGAAAAATTGGCTAGTATTGACACCTTTGATTTTCCGACTATTGGTGCCTTGCGGACGAGGATTGAGGGGGTTATCAGGGACTATCTGTCCAAGAATCCAGATGGACGGACTGCACGTGAGGGTGCGGAGTTCCATTTCGTTAAGTCAATAAGCTTCGTATTGCCAACACCGTATACTGCTAATGACTTGAGGGAATTTGTTGAGGTGCTCAGACAAATCAGCCTGGATTCCCTTAGTTACCACATTTTTGAGGCAAGGTTAAGGTTAAAGAAGGGCGTCAACGACTTTTCAACCTGGATTGAAGAGTGCGTGGGGGACAAGGATTTAGCTGATAGGCTGGCTTATCTTGACCCTTATAATTACACTCTGGAGAGCTTGAGGTCAACCATAATTCAGCTTATTGAGAAACGCATAAAGTGAGGCGGTAATTAGTTGCAGAACGAAGTTCACCTACAATCCAGAAGCCGGTTGCAGGATTATGAACTCATAGTCGGCAGAAGCTGCATTGAAGAACTAAGGATACTGGCTTGGGAATTGTCAGGCAAAGTTATTCAGATTGTGAACTCTACGTTTGTTGGTGGTGGGGTGGCGGAGATACTGGAGCACCTGATACCACTGCTCAATCAGCTAGGCGTTGATGCTAGATGGGACGTGATTCAGGGTGGTGAGGAATTCTTTGAAGTGACTAAGAAATTTCACAATGCTCTTCATGGTAGGAGAGAAAAGATATTGCCGGAAGATTTTGCTTTGTTCACAGAGATAACTGAACGGAACTTAGAGGAATTGAGATTTTATGGGGACATTTTTTTCATTCATGACCCTCAGCCAGTAGCTTTGATAGCAAAGAAGAAAGAGATAGGCAGGAATTGGGTCTGGCGATGCCACATTGATGTCTCTAATCCAAATAGGAAAGTGTGGGAGTTCCTGCGAGGCTTTGTTGTCAATTACGACGCCGCCGTTTTCTCAGCGCCTAATTTTGCCCAAAAGTTGCCTATCCGTCAGTTCATGGTCACACCATCCATAGACCCCCTGAGTGATAAAAACAGAGAACTTGACCAAGGAACAATTTATTCTGTACTGGCGAAGTACGGTTTGACTTCAGATAAGCCTATGATTGTCCAAATCTCTCGTTTTGATCGCCTGAAGGACCCGCTGGGTGTGATAGAGGCTTTTGAGATGGTGAGGAAGGGGATAGATTGCCAGCTAGTTCTGGCGGGAGGGACGGCTACTGACGACCCTGAATCTGAGCAAGTGCTTGAGGAGGTTAGAAAGCGTGCGGAAGGTAATCCCGATATTCATGTCTTATTAGTGCCACCTGAAAGTGACCTTGAGATTAACGCTTTGCAACAGGCAGCCACGGTTATCATCCAGAAGTCATTGAAGGAAGGCTTTGGACTGACTATAAGCGAGGCTTTATGGAAGGGCAAACCTGTGGTGGCTTCAGCAGTCGGCGGTATACCGTTGCAGATAAAGAACAAATTTACCGGGCTTCTGTGCTATAGTGTTGAAGGGGCGGCTTATGACCTCAAACAATTGCTAAGCAATCCAGAGTATGCCAACTGGCTAGGGCATAATGGAAGAGAGCACGTCAAGCAGAATTTCTTGATAACCAATCAGCTCAAGGACTATCTGCTAACGTTTTTGGCGATAGGTCCCTTGGGCAAATCTTCAGACATTATTTATCTCTGAATGCTGAAGATAGGTTATGCTATTTAGGGCTGGGTGCTCACGGCTTGTGCAGCGGATTGAAGGTGTCTTTAGCGCCTATACAAGGATGTCCTTCCTATCTTCAGGAAATGACCTTCTCTCTGAGTCTTTTTATTATCCCCTCGGCTTCAGTGACAGTTCGTTCAATTACTTCCTGGGCGGTCGGCACATCGTTTATTCTCCCGGTGACCTGCCCAAGAGGCATAATAACAGAATTTATATCCTCGGCGGGCTCATAGAGGTGCTGCCTGAGAAAGTCAATTGAGACCGCTTGGCGAGCTAAATCCTGAACTCCCTTTTGTTGTCTTAACCCGCTTACGAAAAGCTTGAAGAATGGAACATCCAGCATTTTCTTTATCTTCCACGCGCTGGATGCAGCCTGTGTTACTGACACCTTTCCTTGTGCCATCTCTAAAGCGCCTTTGCTTGCCCAGAATCTGCCGGGCAAGCCATCGATTTTATCGGAGCGGAAAGTATCCTCGGCGGTAGCGTTGAGTCCAATCTCTTTGATTTTCATATGTACCTGGCTCTCCTGTGTAAGCATGAACCTGGTGCCCATAGATATACCGTCAGCACCCAGAGCCAAAGCTGCTGCCAGCCCCTTGCCATCACAAAAACCGCCAGCGGCTATGATAGGTATGTTTACCTTGCTGGCTATTAGTGGTACTAGCACCAGCGTGGTGGGCTCGCCGCCATGTGCTGCGGCATCTAGACCAGTGACGGCAAGAGCATCGGCACCGTCCAGCTCAGCTCGGCGTGCATGCCGCTCTGTGGCTACGGTAGCTATGACTTTACCACCGTACTCGTGCACGGCTTTGATAAGCCAATCACCTTTTCCCAGTGCATAATTTATAATCGGAACTTTTTCTTCCATGGCTACTTCTGCGTTCTCCCTGGCGTTGGGGAACAGTAATGTAACATTTATGCCAAATGGTTTATCGGTGAGCGACTTAATCTCTTTGATAATATCTTTCATCTGGTCGGGTGTGTTGGCAACGCTGTTGAACATACCTAAGCCTCCAGCATTGCAGACAGCAGCTACTAGCTTGGGCAGGCTCACAAAAGCCATGCCGGCTAGCATAATGGGATGCTTTATTCCGAATACCTCAGTCATTCTTGTTTTCATTGAGAGCCCTCCTCTATTATAAGTGTGGTCACTTGGTAAATGGCCGTAGGAAGTATAGCAGAGGCAAAGAGGTGGAATCAACGGCAATGTCACGTAATACTCTCTCTATTGTCCCACTGCTCTCACTGGGCTATAATTACGCCCTAAATAGAGATAAGTATCTTTCACGTCTGGAGGGAAACCATGAAAACTAGAATGACGGAACTTCTTGGTATTAAGCACCCTATTATGTGTGGTGGCATGATGTGGTTGGCTAAGCCTGAGCTCTGTGCCGCGATTTCGAACGCTGGCGGGCTTGGGAATTTGACATCGGGCAACTACGACTCTGGAGATGATTTTCGTAAAGCTATTGGTGAGACCCGACGGTTGACGAGTAAGCCATTCTGCGTGAACATTACGTTTATGCCATCGGTTCGGATTACAAAGGAGATGCACCAAGAGTATTTTCGGGTTTGCTGTGAAGAAAAAGTGGCTGCTATTGAGGTCTCAGGTGCACCTTTGGATAGGTACCTGGGCATTGATGCTGTTAATCGGGCGAAGAAGGCGGATGTCAAATTGATGCATAAACTCGGTTCGGTGAGGCATGCCAGGCATGCTGAAGAAGCTGGCTATGATGCTGTTATTGCTGCCGGTTTTGAGGAGGGGGGACACCCTTTGAACGATGATGTGACTACAATGTTGCTCACCCCTCGGCTTTCTGAGTCGGTCAAGATACCAGTTATTACTGCTGGGGGTATTGCTGATGGCAGAAGCCTGGCCGCTGCCCTGGTTCTTGGGGCAGAAGGGGTTATGATGGCTTCACGATTTATAGCTACAAAAGAGTGCCTAGCACATCCCAAAATCAAGGAGGAACTTATCCGCCGTCAGGAAAATGATACCACTCTCCTATGCGGGACAATTGATTTGCAGATGCGAGCTTTGAAGAATGAATTAGTACGCCAGGTGCTAGAGATAGAGGCGCGGCATGGCAGCCTCGAAGAAATTATCCCTCTAATCGGCGGTGAACGGTCTCGAAAGGCCTGGGAAAGCGGAGATGTGGACGGAGCTCCGCTTGCTGTGGGTCAATCTATAGGCCTAATCAGGGATATCGTGAGTTGCCGGGAACTGCTGGAGAGAATGGTGCGAGATGCTGAGAAAATCCTTGCCAGTGTTCAGAGGCGACTAAAAGGGCTAGACGATTAGGGGCCCTCAAGTATTGGTATTCTTTTTATTCAAGCTTTTACAAGACCAATGTAGTTACGACCCTTTAGGGTCGAGTTCAGCGGGGCTATCCCGCAAAGCGGGATGCAACTATATTAGAAAACAATATCTTGAGCAATTAGACTAGCTTTTTTCTAGTTGTTTCTAGTGCCTCTTCAGCCTCGGCTACTACCCGGTCGATAATCTCTTTAACACTGGGCAAGTCGCTGATACCACCACAGCACTCCCCAGCAAACAGAATCCCTTCCTTCTCGTCACCCTCATATATTGCCTTCATATGTCTTCTGGCACCAGCAGCTTGGCGAGCTTGGACCCACAGAGGTGAACCCTCGTCAGCTCTCATCATTTGGAAGCTGAGGCCGATGAATTGCCCGAATGAAAGTCCAAGCAATTGCTTTACTTCGCTAGCCCCCTTGAATGCTTCTATCAAAGGGAACCCGCCTTTCATCATTGCCTCAGTTACTTTAGTTTTTAACGCTCTTCCAGGCATTCCATCGAAACGGTCGCTGTATAGCGTATCCTGCTCGGTAGCTTGCAGGCAGAGCCGCTTGAAATTATCATGAACCCTGCTCTCTTTAGTAAGCATAAACCTGGAGCCCATTGATATACCGTCAGCTCCTAATGCCAAAGCTGCGGCGAGCCCCCTGCCATTATAAAAGCCGCCCGCTGCTATAACAGGGACATTTACCTGGCTGGAGACAATAGGTATTAACACTACGGAGGTAGCATTGGCTCCATGGGCTGCTGCTTCTTGTCCGGTGATTACGATGGCATCACAACCTAATTCGGCTGCTCGAACTGCATGCCTGGCGATTGCTGTTGTTCCTAAAACTTTCCCGCCATACCCATGGACTTGCTCGATGAACCAGGGTTTTCCCAACGAGTAGTTTATGACAGGAACTTTCTCCTCTATAGCCACATCTATATTTTCCTTAGCCCCGGGACCTATTAGAATTTGGTTTACACCAAATGGCTTATCGGTGAGTTCCCTAATCTGTTTGATGTTTTTTCGCGTTTCCTCAGGTGTGGAGGCGGCGGTAGCAAAGATACCCAAACCTCCAGCATTACAGACGGCGGCTACTAGCTTGGGCTCGGTAATCCAGTTCATCCCGGCAAGCATGATAGGGTGTTTTATTCCAAATAGCTCGGTCATGCGTGTCTTAAACATCCTGTTTCCTCCTTTGTCGCCGCCTTAGTTAGCTGAAATTTGAGTCACTGGCCTTATGTGCTAGAATTGGGGTAATTCTGTGGGTTGCAGGCGATTATGACAGGATTTGACCCTATTGTCAACATAGCCATTGTTTTAGCAGCAGCCTTGATTGGTGGCATGATAGCCCATCGGCTGAGGCAGCCGGTGATTTTAGGCTATTTAGTGGTGGGTGTTGCCGTTGGCCCTTATGGCTTTGGTGTGGTTAGTGATATAGAGCTGATTGAGGCTTTAGCTACCATAGGCGTGGCTTTGCTGATGTTTACAGTGGGGTTAGAGATATCCTATAGCCAGCTCTGGCAGGTGGGTAAGGTGGGGATTTGGGGTGGCATAGCTCAGATTCTGGCCACCTTTGTTCTAGGTATGGTAGCTGGGGGAATCCTGTTTCGCTGGCCTTTAGCTGATGCTGCTTTTTTTGGACTTATTATATCATTGAGCAGCACCATGATTGGCCTCAAGCTGTTAATGGAGCGCGGTGAACTGGATTCAGTGCATGGGCGGATTATGATAGCCATACTCATTGTTCAAGATTTAAGTGTCGTACTGATGATGGTTGGGGTGCCTGTATTTGGTGCATCGCTAGAGAACTTATTGCCTATTTTTGCTATAGCTGTGGGCAAAGCAGTCCTTTTTTTAGGCGTAGCGATAGTTTTGGGGATTTGGGTGCTCCCCTGGTTGTTGGGAACAGTGGCGGGGGTAAGGTCTCGGGAACTTTTCTTACTAACTGTGCTCATCCTCTGCTTTGGAGCCGCTTTCGCTACCTATATTTTTGAATTATCTATTGCCTTTGGGGCTTTCATCGTCGGCTTGCTGATTAGAGAATCAAGATTTGCTCATCAAGCTCTGGCTGAGGTTACTCCCTTGCGGGATGTGTTCGCTACTCTTTTCTTCGTATCACTTGGCATGCTTCTCATTCCTCAGTTTGTGATTGAAAATTGGCCTGTGCTGATTTTAGCTGTAGTGGTCATTGTTGCTATTAAATTTGCGGTCTGTTTTGGCATTACTAGGCTTTTTGGCTATGGTGGACGGACAGCTTTATTCGTCGGTGTCGGTCTTTTTCAAATCGGAGAATTCAGCTTTATTTTGGCTCAGGCTGGGATGAATTCTGGTGTAATCAGCGGCTACTTCTATTCGTTAATCATCGCCAGTACAGTTGTCACAATGTTGTTAACTCCTGTGTTCCTAGGTTTAACTTCGGTACTGTATCCCAAATTGGCTAGAGCTCCGGCTGGGGGGAAATTAGTGGTAAAAGGCTCTCTTCCTTGTGGAGGAGAGGAATTACGTCAGTCCCTAAATGAGGTAGTGGTCTGTGGTTATGGTCGGGTGGGGCGAAATATTGCTCAAAGTTTGCGTGACCTAGAAATCCCATATCTGGTGATTGAAATGGACCCTGAAGTTGTTGCCGAATTACACCATAGAGATGAACCCTGTATATATGGGGATGCTAGCAATGTGCATGTCCTTTCTCTGGCTGGGTTAGATAAAGCCAAGGTTTTGGTGGTTACATATCCTGACCCTTTAGCAGTGGTGGCAACAGTAAAAACTGCCTTGAGGATTAACCCGAAGCTTGAAATTGTTGCCCGTGTCCATAGAAAGAGAGAATCAGAACTGCTTGAAGGTCTGGGAGTTTCGGATTTGATAAGTCCGGAATATGAGGCCAGTTTTGAATTTCTCCGTCGCACTCTGGTGCATATCGGCTGGAGCAGAGCTAAAACCCAACAGACAATAGGCAGATTGAGACGCAATGAAGAGATTGTCGAAGTCAGTGGTAGTGAGGACTGAGCAAGAGGACTTGAACCGGCTTGTCCACCTGGAAAAGCATTGAAAGCGATTTTGCTTAACTGGAGTGTGTCTTCTCAACAGGAATTCAAGAAGGGCAAGCCTTCGATAAGCTTGTAACCGGTGATGTCGGCAAACATGATGAGGAGCAGAATGCCTGCTCCTCTAACCAAATTCTGAGCAGGCCGAAGAATCTCATTTCCGTGTATGGAAGCAGGCAAGAGTAACTTACTAGGCTTTCACTTCAGAGAATTGAGCAGACTCTCTATTTCTTCAGGGCTTTTGAAAGCATCATCCTTTATCGCCCTTATAATGCCTTCTTCATCTATAAGGAAGGTTGTGGGGCAACCACGTCCATAGGTTGTGCACACCTCGCCATCGGTGTCCAGCGATACAGGGAAGGACAGTCTCAGGCTGTCAACAGTGGTCAGCACAGTCATGTTATTTTCCCCACAATTGACGGCAAGAATCACCAGTTCGTTGCCTGACCGCTTATTGGCGATTGTCTGAAAGTACGGTAGTTCATCTATGCAGGCAGGACACGTGCTTGTCCAAAAATTTAGCAACACGGTTTTGCCTCGAAGGGTACTTAGAGTAACGATTTGGCCGTAAATGGTTTGCAGGGTGAAATCAGGGGCGATGCTGCCTATTTCAGGAGCGACTTTGGGTTTAGGAGTAAGTGTTAGGGATGGGAATACCTGTGCTAATGCCTCTTCTATCTGTTTTCGGCTCTGGAAAGCTCCGATTTTGTATGCCTTCAATATACCTTCGGCGTCGATGAGGAAAGTCATTGGCACGCCGGGAATTCCGTAGGCTGCGGCGACTCTACCTCCTGGGTCAAGTAGAACGGGGAAATCTAGCCCGTTTCTGGTGATGAAGTCAAGTACAGCCGCGGCGCTATCTTTGACGTTAATAGTTAACATTTCTACCTTTTCGTTTGCCCACTCGTTATAGAACGCCTGGAGATAAGGCATTTGAAACTGGCAAGCGGCGCAGTTAATGCTCCAGAAGGTGAGCATCACTGGCTTGCCACGAAGGTCACTCAGAGTTGCATTGCTGCCATCAAGCATCGGCAGGGTGAAATCGGGAGCGTAGGGAACCTCTTTATTTTCTTTGGTGCAAGCCATAAACAAACTGCTCAGCATAACAGCCAGTCCTGTGATTACAATCAAACACAATTTACGTCTATTCATGGTTAACCTGGTTCCTTTCTTGTCTTGGTCGAAGGCGGTGATGGGGTTTGGCTATAGAGAGTTGATAATGCTTTCTATCTGTATCGCGTTTTTAAAAGATGCCTCTCGTCTTTCCTTGATAATCCCGTCACTGCTAATGAAGAAGGTTGTGGGATATGTGCTGGGACTGACCCTGTATTTGGCAGCTATCTCTCCTTTTTCATCAAGCAATACGGTGAAAGTCAACCCTCTGTCTGTAACGAATTTCTGCACATCTTCAGGTGTCTGTTTCCAGTTGATGGCGAGCAGTATGAGTTCTGCGTCCGTCCATTTCTCATAGAATGCCTGTATGACAGGCATTTCGTTTCGAGCCGATTGGCTGTCTACCCAAAACTTGAGCATTACGATTTTGCCTCGGAAATCGCTTAATTTCACAGTCTTTCCGTTAATGTCTGGCAGTGTGAAATCGGGAGCACGTTTGCCCACCTCCGGGCCTTCTTCAGCGGCGACCGACACTGTGCCTCGGGTGGTGAATGTTTGGTCTTGAGACGTTGCTTCGCTTCCGCTGGCATCTTTCGATTTCACTCTGAAATGATAAGTTGTGGTGGGTTTCAGACCGGTTATGGTGACGCTATGACTGGTGGTCAACTGCACATCCAGCAGTGTGGTTGAGCCATAGGCAACTGTTGTCCCGTATTCCACCTGGCTGGTAGCAGGTTTGTCAGTTTTCCAGTTTATGGTGATGCTTACGTCAGTGGGGTTTGAGGTGGTGACTCCCGAAATCAGCGGTTGGGTGGCAGCAGCTCCAGACAGGGTTGTGAATTCGCCCTCATATATAGCTTGGTTTTCTTTGGCATCTGTTGATGTTGCTGTGAATTTGTAGGCTATATTGGGTTTGAGGTTACTTAGGCTAACAGAATGGGTGGTAACCAGAGTCTCATCGGGCTCTGTCCAGGTACAGCCACCTTCAGGGTCGCATACCATCACTTGGCTGGTAGCCGGCTCGTCAGTTTCCCAAGTAACAACAGCACTTGTCTCAGTTATGTTTGAAACCGAGACGTTTTGAATGATGGGAGGGATGGTGTCGGCATGACCAATCGGCAGCCACTTGGGCAGCTCAATCCCGCTGATAAATCCTTGAACAGCGTTGAGCGGACTCTCAAGCCAGCCGAAATTGACAGCAGCAAAGCCGAGAAGGCCAAGGCTAATGATGATGAGGATGAGAACAACCGCAGCCATGGGGAATCGTCTTGCTGGTATTGGGCCACTTGGCATCCTGGGTCCAGCAGCCAGCGGTGGCTGCATTCCACTATAAGGAGATGGTATCGGAGTACTGGGTGGGCCGTAATCTTGAGGATATGCAGATACCGAGGGAACTGGGGTACCAGGGGTACTATAGTCTGGAGGGTGTGGTACAGATGGGACGGGAGCAGCCTGCTGGGGATATGTGTCCTGTCGCCCGGTGATATAACCTCCTGCTGTCTGCCATCTTGGAGGCTGTTCTTCGTCTCCTGTCAGCCGTGGAGACAGCCTTGGTACAGTACCTGGCGATGGGAATGATGGTGTTGTTGGTGGTTGTTCTGCCCTGCCGGGTAAAGCTGGACCAACCCCAAAACCACATTGTGGACAGTACTTTACTCCTGATGGGAGAACTGCGCGGCAGTTGGGGCACATGCCCGTACCGCAATTTGTGCAGGTTATACGGAACCGTGTCTCCTCGGTGATTCCGATATCGCGACCGCAATTAGGACACTTGATTATTCCCGGCATCGTGCTCCTATTTTTCTCATATACCTGTCTCTATTATACATTGTGACGCAAATGACGCAAAGTCAGTATTTAATTGCATAAATCAACGTTAAAATATATTCCTTCTCCCTTGATGGGAGAGGCAAGGGTGAGAGTGAAAAGACTCTGTGACCCCTCACCGTAATCCTCTCCCGCAAGGGGCGAGGAGATACTCGAATTTATGCAAGTTGGTACTAATATCACTGAGACAAGTATGGAGTAACTACAGAGACTCGAGTATTTTTTCTATTTCCTCCTGGCTCTGGAAGGGGCCGGGCTTTTTATATTTGATAACTCCTTCTGTGTCTATGATAAAGTTTGTTGGAGGAAAACCTGTAGCACCGTAGGCAGTGGCAACTTTGTTTTTTGGGTCGGGAAGAGCAGGGAAAGCAGTAAACTGTTTCTTTGTCACGTAATCTCGGACGATTCTGGCATCGTAGACCATGTGGTAGATGTTCAAGACCGCTAGATTCTCATTTGCCTGCTGATATGCTTCAATCAGGTAAGGCATTTGCCTTTCGCAATCCGCACAATTGACACTGGTGAACACAATTAGCACTGTTTTGCCTCTAAAATCGCTCAGGCTCAGTCTTTTACCGTCAATAGTTTCCAGGGTGAAGTTAGGGGCTTTATCACCTACCTGCGGGATAGCAGATGTTCCGCCACAGTTTACCATTGTCAGAGATAGAGACACTATGATTACTGCTATTAGTAAAAGTATTGGTTTCATGACGACGAATACTCCTTTGTCGTGAGATTTTACGCTGGGACGAATTGACCGAGCCATGCTAGATTGCCTGTGAGTATAAGTATACCGACAACTATAAGCAGTACGCCACTGGCTATGGAAATCACCACCAGATAGCGGTTTATACTTTTCCACAGCGGCATGATTGCTCCCCAGATTAGCCCTATTAGAACGAAAGGAATACCCAGCCCCAGAGAATAGACGCTTAACAGTAAGGCGCCTTGCCCCACTGTCTGTGAGCTCCAGGCTAAGGCTAAAATGGCGCCCAGTATCGGCCCGATGCAGGGTGTCCAGCCCAGGGCGAAGGCAGCTCCTATGCCAATAGACCGGAGGTAGCCCGGATTGCTGCTGACTGCTGGGTTGAGGCGTTTTTCGTAGTTCAACCATGGCACTTTGAAGGCAACTATAAGAAATACACCGAAAGCGATGATTAAGCCGCCAGCTATCTGGCGGAGCAGAAGCGAATGAGCGGTTATAGTTGTGCCTATTAGCCCCACTGAGGCACCTAATGCGATAAAAATGATAGAAAAGCCGAGGACAAAGCTGAGGCTGTGGAACAAGGCTGGCATGTAGCTTGTCCTGGTCTTGGGGTCAATAGCAGTAACGCCAGCCAGATTGGCTAGATATGCTGGCACCAGGGGCAAGATGCACGGAGAGAAAAAGGAAAGCAGCCCGCCGGTAAAAGCAACTATATAAGGAACCTCTGTCATTTGCTGTCCTATTTTGCCAGCACTCTGTCTAGCATTTTCTTTAACTGTTCCTTCGGCTGTAAGCCAACCGCGTGCTGCATGGGCTTTCCGCCTTTGAATAACATGAGAGTGGGGATGCTCATGACCCCGTACTTGGAAGCCACGAAAGGTGATTCATCCACGTTTAACTTGGCGAATTCTACTTTCCCTTTGTATTCTTTAGCCAGCTCCTCCACAATCGGAGCAACGGCGCGGCAGGGTCCACACCAGGGTGCCCAGAAATCAACCAGCACTGGCGTTTGTGATTCTAAAACAGCCTTCTCAAAGCTATCCTGGTCTACGGTTGTTATATTTTCAGACAAGTTCTAACCTCCTGATTTTGTTCTTTGCTTACTACGACTGCCTCTTAGCAAGTTCTTTGTTGATGGCAGCGCATTCAATACAGGCATTATTATCAATGTGGCTATTATTAGCCACAATACAATCTTTTAGGCGGGCTTGTTCTCCTACCGTAACATTTTGCCATAAAATTGAGTTTTCTATTATAGCACCATCATGTATATGGCAGCCGGCGCCGATAACCACCGGCCCTTTAAGATGGACCCCCTTGCCGATGGTGCAATCTCTGTCAGCCAGAATTGGGCCGGTTAGTTTAGCTTGAGGATGAACAGAGCTTTGTTTGTCTATGCGGATATCCTGGGGCTTGAAAGCAACCCGGGTGCTTCTACCAAACATTAAATCGCGGGTCAATTCCAAATATTGCTCTGGAGTTCCTGTATCTATCCAGTAGACATCTGTTGCGTAGCCGAAAACAGGCTCCCCGTCAGCCAGGAGTGCAGGAA
>VGNY01000028.1 GCA_016865895.1 Chloroflexota bacterium
ATGATAAGGCGATTGTTCTTGCTCCGAGGCTTGCCGAAGCTTATAACGGTCGTGGGTATGTTTATGCCAGGCAGTCCCAGTTTGATAGAGCCATAGCTGATTACGATAAGGCGATAGAGTTGGACCCGAGGCTGGTTATTGCTTATGATGGCCGTGGACTTATGTATCGCAATAAGGGAGAGTTTGATAAGGCTATAGTTGACTTCACCAAGGCAGTAGAATTAGACCCTAACTATGCTAAAGCTTATTTTAATCGAGCTTATGCCTATAACAAGAAGGGCGATAAAGCCCAGGCAAAAAGTGACCTGGAGAAATGTATTCAGCTGTCAACTGACGCTGAGCTTACCAAAGCAGCGAAGCAGCTACTTGAGAGGCTGTAATGGAAACTTTATGGTTTCGATTTCGGCAAGTTCAGGCATGGTTTTCAGCAGTGATAACAGTTGCATCGTAAATATTTTGAATAAGCGCTGATGGTTTGCGTGTTTATGAGGTTCAGCTATATGCGAAGGGTGAACTGCAAACCTTCTCGCATTTTGGCTATGGGGGAGAGACGTTGCTTGTATTCTTCAAAATCGGCTTCTAACACAGATACTCTGGGTTTGTAGCCAATCTCTGCCCAAAAGGTGCGAAGCGTGTAGAACGATGACCGGCAAGCAGCCTGTGCGAGATCAATGCGCATCAAGGCTTCTTTTGTGTAAGGTCTTTTTGCATCCGCAAAAATGATGGATTGAAGAAACTGTTTGACCATGGGGCTATTGAGTAATGAGGCGGTAAATAGCGCATCCGGATAGGTATCGAAGCCAAGAAAATAACAGGTGTCATCGAGCATCACCGGGCAACCGGCCATCGGAAGCACCAGCGAGAAGCACGGTTCCTTGTACAGTCCGGAAATGGCAACCTTGTATGCCGTGAATGAATATTCCCCGACACCGAAAATCGAGAACCGTGGTTTATTACGATAAATGTTGGACTTACGCCTCTCGAAATATTCGCTGTTTCTGACCAGGTATTCCCACAGCATCGGGGCATTCTCTTGTAGATCGAACGTGTCCTCGCCGAGTCGATGTTGGGGGACAAGCACCTTCCTTCTTGCCCGGTCAACTTCAAATTTCCGCAAGTCGGAACTTTTCAATAGCCAATAACACCATTGATCCTCAACATCGACGACCTCACCATTCCCATTGACCCAGAGCCCATCTCGCAAATTGAGTTCCATAATCGGGGCACAGTCGTGTTTTAGCCCCTGACGCCAGACCAGTGGTGATTTACCGTCTAGGTCAGAATTTGGCTCGTAATCTTCAACGTTGGACACGAATCGTTTGTGAGTCCAGCCGAATGTGCTGGTTACGCGGTTGGGATGATCAAGCGTGGCAACTTGGCAGGTGAATGCAGAATTAGATGCGCCAATATTCATTACCAGGAGAGAAGCCATTACCGAGGCGCCAAACTCACGGCTGGCGTCTATCTCAAGCGCCCGGATATTCGAGACCTTAAGCCGTCGCTGCGGTAATATGTTAACAATGTTCTTGATGACTGAATTCTTACACAGCATTGCAAGTGCACCGCGCTGTCCTGAGAACAAATCCAACATTCGGAGCACAATGAATTCACCAATGTCAAAGTTACTCTTGCCCATGATCGCATCTATGCCCTTCAGAGCTTTGATGTTTCGCTTTGTGGGTAGATTGTGCGCGTCCAGAGCGCCAATTTCCGCATTAGTTACCCAGGGTGGATTGCCGATAATCAGCATATCCTGCGCCTTGAGAATTTCGTCGGAGAAACGATGTGTGAAAATATCGTCCTGGTGCAACTCGATTTCTGCCAGGGTGCGATGGCCACTAAGGGCCTTGATCAACAGTGCAAGCTTGAGATGCCAGTGGTATTTTTCCTGAATTTCAACCCCATAAACGAGTTCAACCGTAGGGAATGCTTTCAGCGCGGCAAGGATAAAATTTCCTGTTCCATAAGTCGGTTCCACAATGATTCGTGGGGAAACACCTATTTCAGCAAGATAGCGACACACTCGAGTTGCTAGCCCAGGTGGAGTCTGAAAGTCACCCCACTCTCGGCTCTTGTGGGGGACTGCGCTTGAAGCAGGTAGCATGAGGATCCGATGGAATTCCTCGAATGCCTCACGATCATGGAAAAAGTGCCGAACGCCTGTCAAACACCGCAACTCCTCGTTGGCACGTTCAACGGTGTCGCAAGCCGAGATCATGTCAAGTACACAGGTTCGGCTTGGCTCAACAATATACTTGGAAACTGCCTCGGCGATGTGAAGTGCGGTCTGCCTCATACGATTCTCACTATTCCTAGAACGGTCTCGGTCAGGTTGACAATTCGATTGTACTGAAGTCGCCACTGGAGTGCGTTGGAGATCGTCAAGTATCCAAGTACAGGCGGCGATCGCATGATTTCATCTGCAAGGGTGTTGTGTACGATTTCATCACCCGGCAGGTTGCGGTCGGTAAGAAAGGCGATTATGTCATCGCGATTGCCATCTCGGCCCAGAATTTCGAGTATACCGCGTGTTGTCTGGTAATCAGCGGTGCGGCTCTTATCGATGAACGCACAATTCATGAAAGTTAGCGTGGCTATACCCGCAGACTGATTGTCGTGCTTGTCGTAGACGAACAGCAGCAAATTGTACCCCAATCCATATATTTTCTGCCTTGCAGAACAAAAAGGACAAGAGGATTGAGGCTGGCGGATAGAAGTGACCTTAACATCCGTCTCGATTGAAGGTAGATCAATCCCCAGCGCAGAGCTGCCAATCTGCACCGTGTAAAGTGCTTCGAGCCGCTCGCGAAACCTATGTTCAATAAACGTGCCAACGGCTTTTCCGTCTGTAACGCCGAATAGCTCCGGGTACATGTGAGTTTCCAAGCAGAAAGCTTTTGCCGCAGCAATGAGGTCAGACTCTGCTAGTGGCTTCTTCATGATAGATTCCTATGAGTCTTTATCGAGTCTCCTACCTATTACGTTGAATTTCGCCAAACAGTCAATAGACTAAATCTAGTTTCGCTTAACCAGTTAGAGCTTGTCAAATTGAGCATGGACGCTATTATCTGTAAAGTCATCCGCATTTGTATATTCAGGTGGAGTGCTATCCCATCTTGGCCCAGGTTTTGCCCAGCTTTACGTCTATTTTCAATGGGCGATTCCATTTGGCTGTCAAAAGCACCTCTCCGCTCTTTTATTTTATCTCGATGCCTTTGGCTTTTATCTCGTCTCCAATGAAAGTACCTTTGCCTTTGGAGGAGAATTCTTCCTCTGTATAGCCAAGGGGTTCAATGGGCTCCATTATCCTGGCTTTAGCTAAGGCGAGGCCGATGATTTCCAGGCGTTCTAGGATGTTCATGCCCTTGAAGTCATCTGATATCACAGCAACATCTATGTCACTATGTTCTTTTGCCTTCCCGCTTGCTTGAGAGCCATATAGAATTATTCTGTTGACTCGTATGCCTTGCTTGCGCAAAGCCGTTTCGAGCTTTTTTGTCAGGTCAATAACTGCTGTATCCATTTGAATACCTCCTTTGCCCCTTCAAGATATCTCTGTGCTGCCACCTTATTATAAGCCTTTTGCAGTTCTTCAAAATCTTCGGGATACCTGGTAACAATGCTTACATCGCTCAGTTTACTGATGAATTCAAACGTTTTTTCATCAGGCTGCAGTTTGGCTAGTTTCAAGAGGTATCGCAGATTATGCGTCTTTGGCGGTATCTTATCTGTAATTTCCATTACCTTTGCCTTTAAGGCTTTCTCTAAAGCCAGCTGGCACATGAAGATGGTGTAGATGTAGCGGCCAGAGTTGAACATGTGCTCGGCTGTCTCCATGTCGTATTTGGCTGAGTCAAGCCAGTTTTTAATTTCCTTTTTCATTAGCTTGTCTGATTAGTATTATATCACCTTCCCGTTTACACTGAGTTGCGTGAGATTCTTCGCTGCGCTCAGAATGACAGGGTAATGGCTCAGAATGACAGGATAATGGCTCAGAATAGCAGAAGGTGAGTGTCTTAGGATGACCGATAAGATGGCTAGGTAGTATTCACTTTCATTGTCCAAAGAATCTTATCCCATCTCGGCCCAGTTTTTGCCTATTTTGATGTCTATTTTTAGCGGCACGCTGAGCTTTAAGGCTTGAGGCATTATTTCGGCGACTAACTCTTTCATCAAGTCTATCTCCTCAGGTGGCACGTCAAAGAGGAGCTCATCGTGAACCTGAAGGGTCATTTTGCTCCGTAAGCTCCGTTTTTCCATCTCGCGGTGAAGGTTGACCATGGCGATTTTGATTATGTCGGCTGATGTGCCTTGCACTGGCATGTTTATTGCCATCCGCTCAGCAGCTTCCCGAACCTGGCGGTTGGGTGACTTTATTTCGGGGATGTAGCGTCGTCTGCCCATCACCGTCTGCACGTACCCCAGCTCTCTAGCCTGGCTCTTGGTGGCTTCGATGTATTCACTAACCTTGGGATACTTCTCAAAGTAAGCACTTATGAACTGGGCAGCCTCCTCCCGGCTGAAACTGGTGGCTTGCTCCAGGCCGTAATCGCTCATACCGTAGATAACACCGAAGTTGACCGTCTTAGCCACACGGCGCATCTCTGAGGTCACCTTGTCTGGTGGGACATTGAAGACACGGGAAGCGGTGGCGGTATGCACGTCTTCATCTCTGAGGAAGGTAGCGATAAGCTCTGGGTCTTGAGAGATGTGGGCTAATGCTCTGAGGTCAATTTGGGAATAGTCAGCGGATAAGAGGTACCATCCCGGCTCAGCGATGATAGCCTGCCTTATTTTCCCACCCAACTCGCCTCTTATCGGGATGTTCTGTAGATTGGGTTCGCTGGAGGAAAGCCGACCGGTGGTTGTGCCTGTCTGGTTGAAGCTGGTATGGAGCCTGCCTGTTTTGGGGTTGACTAAGGCGGGGAAGGCATCGGTGTAAGTGGACTTCAGCTTGGCGAGCTGTCGGTATTGTAAGACAAGTTCGATTATGGGATGAGTTCCTTTTAGTTCTTCGAGCGCCGAGGCTTCCGTGGAGTAGCCGCTTTTTGTCTTGCGTGACTTGGGAAGTTTCAAATCCTCGTAGAGGATTCGGGATAGTTGTTGCGACGAGTTTATATTGAACCTGTAGCCAAGGCTGTTGTAAACCTCGGCTTCCAATTTGAGCATTTCCTTTCCCAGGCTATGGGACATATCTCGCAGCAGCTCGGTGTCTAAGGCAACACCGTTTCTTTCCATAGCCACCAGCACCGGAATTAGCGGCATCTCCACCTCATTGAAAAGTCGCCATAGTCCTTCCTTGTTAAGCTCACTCTCAAGCACACTTTTAAGCCTTAGAGTAATATCGGCATCAGCACAAGCATAGTCAATAACTTGTTCTATCGGGGCCATCGCCATTGAAAGCTGTTTTGCTCCGGTGCCAATTATATCGGTGATAGGGGTCATCTCGACTCCGAGCTTTTTGAAAGCCAGCGCCTTGAGGTTTAATGGCTTTTCACCTAAGAGATAGGCGGCAATCATGGTGTCGAAGGCCAAATTCTGTAGATTTATTCTGTATTCAGCTAGCACCAGCATGTCGAATTTGCCGTTTTGGGCTATTTTGGCGATTTTAGTATCTATAAGTATAGGTTTGAGCTTAGCGATGACCTGGGATAATGGTAGCTGGACTGTTTGACTTAATCCCCGGTGGCCTACAGGTATGTAATAAGCTTCACCTGGCGTTGATGACAGGGAGATGCCGACAAGTTCTGTTGACATGGCTTCTTTGCTGGAAGTCTCCACATCTACGGCGAACTCTTTGGCGGCTGATAGTGTGGTGATAAGATTGTCCAGGACTTGGTCAGTATTAACCATTTGGTAGTTTTTCCCAGATATGACGTGGCTGGGAGCTGGCGTTGGTGTCTTTTCTATTTCTTCTGGTAGTCTGGATAGTAGCTGGACGAACCCTAGTTCGCGGAAAAGCTCAACTACTTGCTGGCGGTCGTAGGAACTTACCTGGCAGGCGTCCAGGTTTAATGCTATAGGCACATCGGTTACTATTGTCACTAGTTCCTTGTTCTGAAGGACTTGAGCTTTGTGGTCGAGCAGTGATGCTTGGAGCTTCTGGGGGTTTACTTCGTCAATGTGGTCATAGATTTCCTCAAGGCTGTCGAATTGCTGGAGGAGCTTGGCCGCAGTCTTATCACCGATGCCGGAGATGCCCGGGATATTGTCTGAGGGGTCGCCAGTTAGAGCTTTGAAGTCGGCAAGTTGCTTTGGCGCTATGCCATATTTTTGTTTAACCTCTGCTTCATCGTAGATTACCGTGTCGCTGAAGGTTCGCCTCGGTGTTAGCACTTTCGTTACTGGTGAGACGCTTTGGAGCATATCATTATCGCCAGTAACGATGATAGTGTCCACGTCTTGCTGACCGGCCTGGCAGCTTAGAGTACCCAGAACATCATCGGCCTCATAGCCATCTATTTCGAAGGTGGGAATATGGAAGGCATCTGCCAGTTGGTGAACCCGTTCTATCTGGCTCACAAGCTCATCGGGAGTTTTGGGCCGCTGGGCTTTGTAATCCTCGAATTTTTCATGTCTGAAGGTAGGGGTAGGACGGTCGAAGGCAATGGCCCAGTGGGTTGGCTTGATTTCATTCAACACCTTCAGCAGCGTGCTGGCAAAGCCCTGGACGGCGTTGACCATTTCGCCAGTCTTGGATACTGTCAGTGGGGGGAGGGCATGGAAAGCTCGGTGCACCAAGGCATTTCCGTCGAAGAGCAAGAGCAATGGTTTCTCTTTAGCCATTTTCGTTAGCCTTGAAACCTTTTAATAGCATGTCATTCGGAGCCTTTCACCCCCGTCATCTCCGAAAAAGCCAGCCATGTCAAATTTTAATGCAGGTTGTATCCCCGTCATTCTGAATTTCCTTCTGTCATTCTGAGCGCAGCGAAGAATCTAGGTATCCTCCTTGTCTACGGAGAGTTTTTCCTCTGGCGAGATTCTTCGGTCACTTCGTTCCCTCAGAATGACATAAATAAAGGTGCAGGTTCATTATATGAGACTGCTGAAATAGTGGCTATTTGATTTTCTCTTATCATCCCAGCGGATAAGTTTCCTTACCACTGACTAAGAAATCACATAATTTCTTTGCTATTCACCCTTTTTGCCTCTCCCTGGCCTCCTTTTCCTCTCGTTTTCCCTTCATCTACCTCAAATGGGCACAGTTATCCCTAGCGGGGTTTCTATGGGAGTGAAAGGTTTGCCTTCCCTCTGCAAAAACATCAGCTTTACCATCCTCTTCAAATTACAGGTGATTGCTGCCATAAGATTCTGAATGGCCATTTTAGCCAAACCCCAGTAGCGAGCTACTGTGAGCCCATGATACCTCTTTAGTTCGGCAATCTTCCTCTCTATCTTTGGCCTCTCTCGTTGTGCTGCTGCAACCTCCGCCTTAATCTGGTGTTTCTTCAATCGCTTACTCTTTCGGTTCTTCTTGATAATTATGGCCGACTTCTTCTTTTTCCTCTTGAGTAAGCGGTGATTCTTCTTGCTGTCATATGCCTTGTCTGCAGTAACCATCTGGGACTTATCGTCTAATACCTTGCGAAATACATCTCCATCATGGACGTTTCCAGGAGTTGTCACTACCTTCGTGATCAGTTCACTATCAGCATCAATGCCAGTATGAGCCTTATAGCCAAAGAAAGGCTTGTTTTTCGTCTTGTATCCGTAGCGAGCATCTTTATCTGGCGTATGCTCAGGATTAGCCTGCATTTTGAAGGTGTCCACCTTTGCCCTGACATGGGTACTGTCCACAATGGAGAGACGGTTTGAGATGAGTCCCTTCTCTCTCGCCAGAGACACGATTTGATTAAAGATGCTGGCAAATCTCTCCTCCCCAAGGCGTTCACGAAAACGAGTAAGGCTTGTCGCGTCGGGTGGTGATTCGTCAATAGCCAATCCCACAAACCATTTAAGGATAAGATTGAAATTTACCTCTTCTTCTATCCTGCGGTCAGAGATATCGTAGAGAAACTGGAGGAAGAGTATCTTGAACATCATCGCCGGCTCGTATGCTGGCCTCCCCAAATCCGGGTTATAGGCATCCCGACAGAGGTCATTAACGAAGGAGAAATCGGCCACTTTATCCAGAAGCTTGAGGAAGTGCGTTTCTGGTATCACCCGGTCATAAATGTGGTCACCGTAGAAGGAAAACTGGTTTGATTTCGCTCTCAGCATTAGATATACTCCTTAGTAGAATTGCTGAATGAATAATACCTTAGCGTAAGAAAGTAATTCAAGGGTAAATCCCTGACTTTTTCAGCATTCTCATATATCAAGTTGACATCCGTGGTATACTGAAGGTTCACCTGTGTGTGGGGGTAGAGTGATAACGGAAGGCCTGGTTTCTGTAGCCGATTTAAGGGTTCGATAAGCGAGTGGTATGCTTAAAATATTAGTTGTTAGAGTTGCCGTCGTAAGAGTAAATAAATTATGAAACCGGTTGTAGCTATAATAGGTAGAGCCAATGTTGGCAAGTCAACGTTGTTCAATCGCTTGGTAGGTGAGCCGGTAGCTATTGTTGAAGACCTGCCGGGGACAACGCGTGACCGTGTCTTTGCTGATATTTTTTGGCAGGACCAGGAAGTGACTTTAGTTGATACCGGCGGCTTGGAGCCAAGGCCAGGTTCTTCTTTAAGCCAAAAAATTAAAGACCAGGTGGAGGTGGCTATAGCCGAAGCCGATGTGATTATTTTTTTGGTGGATATTTGCGACGGGGTAATTGCTGCTGACCAGGAAATTGCTGACCAGTTGCGTAGCTGCAACAAGCCGATAGTTTTGGTGGCTAATAAAGCAGATAATGCCAAATTGGAGAGCCAGATAGCTGATTTCTATCGGTTGGGCGTTGGCACACCAGTAGCTATCAGTGCTCAACACGGCCGAGGTATAAACAGCCTGTTGCAGGCGGTGACCTCTCTTTTTCCTAAACCTTCGCCTGCCCTTGTTGATTATGAGAGACCTAAGTTGGCTATTGTGGGGCGACCTAATGTGGGGAAATCGATGTTGCTGAATGCTATCGTCGGTGAGGAGAGGGCTATTGTTGACCAGGTTCCAGGAACAACCAGAGATGCCGTTGATACCGTTTTTAGTTATAATGGTCAAGAGGTGTTGTTGATTGATACCGCTGGTATCAGGCGACGAGGACGCGTTGATGCTGGAGTGGAGTATTACAGCGTAATTCGAGCTTTGCGGGCTATCAATCGCTGCGATATTGCTTTGCTGGTTACCGATGCCACCGAGTTTATTACTGCCCAGGATGTCCACATTGCTGGTTACATCAAGCAGGCTGGTAAAGGAATGGTATTGGTGGTTAACAAGTGGGACCTTGTTTCTGGACAGCCGAAGGAGGCGTATGCTCAGCAGATTGAGCAGCGGCTGAAATTCATGTCTCATGCACCTGCCCTTTATGTTTCGGCAAAATTAGGGCATAATATAGATAAGGTAATACCTAAAGCTCTGGAAGTATGGCAGGAAAGACAGAAGCAATTGCCTAATACCGTGATAGATAAGCTGATTAAAGAGGCAGTGATATCTCACGCGCCGCCGCGGAAAGGCTTCAAACGCCTGGAAGTTATTCGTGCCTATCAAGCTGGTGTTAATCCCCCGAGCTTCGCTTTTTTGGTTAATGACCCCAAGCTGGTGCACTTTTCTTATCAGCGTTATTTGGAGAACAGACTCAGACAGACCTTCGGATTTTCTGGCACTTCGTTAAGACTTTTTTTCAAGAAGGCGCCATCAAAGAAACTTGGAAGGGTGGGTGGTAAGGCAGCATGATAGTGAGCAAATTTATAATTGTGGCAGTAATCGGCTATCTTCTGGGGGCTATCCCGTTTGCTTTGATAATCAGCAAGCGGATGGCAGGGGTTGATATTTCCAAACGCGGCAGCGGTAACATTGGTGGCACCAACGTGTTGCGGGTTCTAGGCTTCAGGGCAGGAGCTATTGTTATGGCTCTCGACCTAGCTAAGGCAATTGCGCCAGTAATGCTGGCCAAGTTCATCATAGGTGATAGTGTACTGCCCATAGGTGGTTTTGTGCTTAATTGGCAGTGGGGTCAGGTCATAGCGGCTTTGATGGTGATGGTGGGGCATAACTGGTCGGTGTACATTAAGTTCCGTGGTGGCAAAGGTGTGGCTGCTTACTATGGTGCCTGGTTTGCCATTTGGCCGGTAGCAGCTTTGTTTGGTGGTTTAATTCTGATAGTGACAGTCTTGCTAAGTAGATACATGTCACTGGGTTCTATTCTTAGCTCACTAGGTATACTCTGCTTGTTTATGGTGTTGACGGTGGCTTTTGGGTTCCCTCCCGTCTACTTAATTTATAGCCTGATAGCTGCTGCACTGATTGTTTATCAGCACCGCAGCAATATCAACCGCCTGCAGGCTGGCACCGAGGCTAAGCTCGGTGAAAAGGGTAGCAAAGTAGACTTGTGACCAGCTTTTCATAACCTCAATTATGTCCAAGGTTGCTATTATTGGTGCCACTACTTGGGGTAATACTCTGGGTAGATTATTGGCGAATAAAGAAATAGAGATTAACGTCTGGGCGAGGACCGAAGCTAAGGCCAGGGAGCTGAGACAAGAGCAGCAAAATCACCTGCCGAAAACAGCTTCTACTGAATGCCTATCTTTTACTAGCCACATTGATGAGGCGTTGCATTCAGCGCAATTTGTAATCTGTGCTGTGCCAGCTCAACGTATGCGGCAGAATATGAAGCTGCTCAGTTCTCGTTTGGATGCTTCTATGATTCTGGTCAGTGTAGCCAAGGGGCTGGAGGCAGAAACCGGCAAAAGGATGTCAGAGGTGATGGTGGAGGAGGTTGCCCAGATGTCGACTGAAAAAATATGCGCTCTCTCCGGGCCGAATCTTTCCGGGGAGATTTCCCAGGGCTTACCGGCTACTTCGGTGATAGCTGGCCATGATATCGAAGTGGCCAGAAAGACACAGGAGTTACTCGATTCGCCCAACTTCTCCGTTTTTGTCAGTGATGATATTGTTGGCGTTGAGTTGTGCGGTGCCTTGAAAAATGTTATTGCCTTAGGGGCTGGAATGATGGATGGTTTAGACTTGGGTAACAATGCCAAGGCTGCGTATATCACTTTGGGATGGAATGAGGTTGTTTCGCTGGGGATAGCGTTGGGGGCTAAAACGAGCACTTTTTACGGGCTGGCTGGTCTGGGTGACCTGATAGCTACTGGTAACAGCCCGCTGAGCCGTAATCACTATGTTGGTTATGAATTAGGCAAAGGACGTTCATTGGGTGATATAACTGCGTCTATGGCTCACGTTGCTGAGGGAATTGATACAACTATAGCTGCCCACCGTTTGGTAAACAAGCTGGGATTAAAAGCGCCGATTATCAACCTGGTATACAGCGTGCTATTTGAATCACTATCGCCAGTTGAGATATCAACCCGATTTAAGAACGGGTTGAAGCCGGAGTCAATAGTCTAATCCTTGCTGGCTGTATCCTCGATTACTTTATGGCCTTCGTCTTTCGGCATTTTAGCTGTGGGTAGTATTTTGGCCAGTTCTTCGAAGAGTCGGCGTTGATTTGAGTCCATAGATTGAGGAGTTATCACCCGGATTAAGACCAGTTGGTCTCCTCTCCCCCTGCTATTGAGGCGAGGTACCCCTTTGCCTTTGATGTGGAACACTTTCCCGTTCTGAGTACCGGGCGGTATTTTCAGTATTGTTTTGCCGTCCAGCAATGGCACTTCTATATCATCTCCAAGTGCGGCTTGAGCGAAATTGATGGGTAGCTCATAGAGGATGTCAATGCCTTTGCGGACAAATGACTTATGGGGTTTTATGGAAACCGTTATATAGATGTCGCCTGGGGAGCCACCGTATCTTCCGGCATCGCCTTCGCCGCTTAAGCGGATCTGGTGATTTTCGTCTATACCTGGTGGGATGGTGGCTGTCAGGCTACGCTTTACCTTTTCCTTGCCATTACCTTTGCACTGGCGGCAAGGCTGGGTAATCACTGTACCTTCACCATGACAATGTGGACAAGTAGTGGTGTGAATAAAACGCCCGAAAAGGCTTTGCTGGATTCTGCGCACTTCGCCGCTACCATTGCAATTAGAACATTTTTGAGGGTTTGTTCCCGGTTGGCTGCCGATGCCATGGCATAGAGAGCAGTTTTCCACACGCCAGGTCTCGAACTGCTTATCTGCGCCAAAGACAGCTTCCTCGAAAGATAAGGTGAGATTTGCTCGCAGGTCAGCTCCTTTTTGAGGAGCACGGCGTTTAGCTTTTGTGGTAGTAGCACCGAAAAAGGCATCGAAGATATCGCCTAGGCCGCCAAAGCTGAAGTCTTCAAAGCCAAACAGGTCTGAAGTAGCCACGCGGCCGTACCGGTCATAAGAGGCTCGCTTTCTGGTATCGGAGAGAACTTCATATGCCTCGTTTATCTCTTTGAATCTGTCTTCAGCGCCAGCATCTTTATTGTGGTCAGGGTGATATTGGAAAGCCAACTTGCGGAAAGCTTTCTTTATTTGCTCGTCACTGGCATTTCTGGGCACTCCCATTATTTCGTAATAGTCTCGATTGTTTGTCATGGATAATGAGCCTCAACTTTTCAGTATATCTGATGACTCAAGTTCTTAGCAAATTTTAGATAGGTTGGCTGTGTAAGCTGTGCATTTGTGTTATAAATGAGGCTGATGTATGATTGGTAGGTTATGAAAGAAAAGCTCAAAGAAATTCTTTCTTTGCGACAGAAGACGAGCTTTGAAGACAAAGGGCTGATTAAGGCAGCAGTCCTCGTTCCGATTTTCTGCAAAGGTGGGGAATATCATCTTCTGTTCACCAAGAGGAGCGAACGGGTACCGTCTCATAAGGGGCAGGTCTCGTTCCCCGGCGGGGCACACAGTGAAGCTGATTCCAGCCTGTTGGAAACAGCTCTTAGAGAGAGCTGGGAAGAGATTGGTCTTAAAGCTGAAGATGCGGAGATTCTGGGGGAATTGGATGACATCCCCACAACAACATCGCGCTTTAATATCTCACCTTTCGTTGCTTTTATCCCTTACCCTTATGAGTTTAGACTAAGCCATGATGAGATTGACGAAATTTTTGATGTGCCTATCTCAGCCTTGTCACATAGGGACGATTGGGAGCAGGAGAGCTATGTGTTTGACAACCAAGTCTTCATTAACTATACGTATAAATATGAGGGGCAGGTGATATGGGGGGCTACAGCCAGGATTGTGCAACAATTTCTTGAGATTTGGGAATTAGCGAGTGGAGCTCATTGTTAAACTTTTTAGCTTTTTGCTTCCGTTTTCTTGCCTTCGGCAATTTGTTTTGCCTTGACTTTGATTTGTCTTGGCTTGACCTCTTCGGCCTTGGGTAGAGTTAGAGTGAGGACCCCGTTTTCAAAGACTGCCTCTGCTTTGTCGCTCTTGACCTTTACTGGAATAAGTAATGAGCGCGTGAATGTGCCGTAGCGGCGCTCCTTGTAGAAGTAATTCTCCTCTTTGACCTCCTGCTCCTCCTTGTGTTCACCTTTGATGGTGAGGGTATCATCGCTGATGGAGATATCCACCTCTTCCGGCTTGAGCCCGGGGATAGCCGCCTTCACTACCACATCGTCGCCAGTTTGGTACATATCAACGGGCAGTTCCCACTCTCCAAGTCTGGGCCACAAACGCGGAGCCCGGACAAAGCTATCCTCAAACAACCTGTCCATAGCATCCCTCAAGCTCATCATCTCTCTGAATGGTTCCCAACGTACAATGTTCATAATCATTCCTCCTTTTATTTATGGTATTGAGCTCCACTCACAAAAAATTATAAGATACTTTAATAAATTTGTCGAGAGTTTTAATAATAATTTATCAAACTTTTTAAACAAAAATACTTGACATTGTTAAAAAAGCCATTTATAATATGGTTCAGGTGAATACAATGCCGGGAAAAGACTATTATGCGATTTTAGGTGTGAGCCGTAGTGCCGCCGAGAAAGAGATAAAACACGCCTATCGGCGGCTTGCCCGTAAATATCATCCTGATGTCAATCCTGGGGATAAGGCGGCTGAGGCCAAGTTTAAGGAGATAAATGAGGCGTATGAGGTGCTTTCCGATACGGAGAAGCGAAAGAAGTATGACCGCTATGGCGACCAGTGGCAATATGCTGAGCAGTTTGCCAAAGCTGGTCAGGGAGCTTATCGGGATTTCGGTACGGGAGGCACGCATACTACCTTTGACTTCGGTGACCTGGGTGATTTCGGTGATGTCTTTGGTAATATTTTTCAGGGTTTTGGTAGTGGCACAGGCACGGCTCGCCGTTCTGCAAAGGCCAGGAGCATAGAATATCCTGTGGAGGTGACTTTGGAGGAAGCCTATCATGGGACAAAGCGCGTTCTTCAACTTCAAGCGGATGAGCCTTGCCCGTCTTGTGCTGGTAGTGGTAAAGCCGGCAGAACGCGATGTGCTACTTGTGGCGGCTCAGGCAGGATACTGAAACCTAGGCGGCTCGAAGTTAAAATTCCAGCCGGGGTTAATGATGGTTCGAAGGTGCGTATTGCTGGTCAAGGCAGTCAAAGTTATGATGGGTCTAAAGGCGACCTTTATCTGGTAGTGAAGGTATTGCCACACAGGGTCTTTGAACGCAAGAACGATGACCTTCATGTCGAGGTTCCTATTTCTTTGGTTACAGCCATGCTCGGCGGTGAGGTGGAAGTGCCGACACTTAAGGGAAGGGTGGCTTTAAAGGTGCCGCCAGAGACGCAGAATGGGAAGGTGTTTCGTCTGGCAAGTCAGGGCATGCAGCATCTGAACGATTCTTCACGAGGTGACTTGTTTGCCAAAGTGAAGGTGATGCTGCCGACGAAATTGACACAGCAGGAAAGACAGCTTTTCGAGCAGTTACGAGCATATCGTCCTAATTAGGTATTGATATAAGGTTGTTGAGGTGGTAAGATAATATGAATTCGTCAGATTCTGAACCCAGATATGTGATAAGTGTCGCGGCTAGAATAGTCGGTGTGGAGACCCACACATTACGTTATTATGAGAGAATTGGCTTGGTGGAGCCATATCGTTCCCAGGGGAACATTCGCTACTATTCAGAATCCGATATTGAACGCCTGCGACATATTAAGACATTGATGGATGACCTGGGTATAAATTTAGCCGGTGTGGAAGTGGTGATGCGCATGGCGGAGAAGATGACAGAGATGCAACGTCGGATTCAGGAAATGGAGTTTGAAATTGAACAGCTCAGGCAAGATGAGCTTTCAGAAAAAACTTAAAAAGGGGGTTAACGATGCCTAAAACAAAGACAAAGACGGAACTTCAGCCAGCTAAGTGGCAGATTACGGCGACTACTATCCGCTGTGAATTGGTTGATGACTTCGTCACTATCATGGTCAATAAGGATTGGTCGACTAGGTGCGCCTGGTATAACCGGTACAAGCAGAAAGCTCTCGAGGATAAGAAGCAGAAATTCGATAAGAAAATCAGCCTCAAGATGGAGAAATGTAACGGTCCTGAATGTTCCTATGTTATCGGCTACCGGGACAAGCTCATCAAGGAGGAATCTGGAGAGAAGTAACAGAGGCTTATGAGACCGGAAAGATTCACTGAGCAGGCCCGGGAAGTACTGGCTGCTTCACAGGCTATTGCTAGTCGTTATCACCATGTCCAGTGGGATGTGGAACATATCTTGCTTGCTTTGCTGGAGCAGGAGGGTGGCTTGACCTCGCAGATATTGGCGAGGTTGGGCGTGAATGCAGAGGCTGTTAAAAAGCGAGTTGAAGCTGGTCTTGACCGTGCTCCAAAGGCGTCCTATGAATCAGCCCAGATTTATGCTACCCCTCGAATTGCTCGCCTCATGGATAATGCCGCTCGCGAAGCTGACCGACTTAAGGATGATTTCATCAGCACTGAGCATCTACTGATTGCTATTGCTGGTGAAGATAAGGGAGAGGCAGCCACGATTCTAAAGGAGTTCGGCATTGACCAGGAGAAGATTTACCGGGCGCTTCAGGATATCCGTGGTAGTCACCGGGTTGACAGCCCGACCGCTGAGAGCAGGTATCGTTCTCTGGAGAAATATGGGCGTGACCTTACCGAGTTAGCTCGCCAGGGTAAGCTCGACCCGGTGATTGGGCGTGATGACGAGATTAAGCGGGTGATGCAGGTATTGACCCGGCGCACCAAAAACAACCCTGTTATTATTGGCGAGGCTGGCGTGGGCAAAACGGCTATCGCTGAGGGATTAGCCCAGAAAATAGTGGCTAGCGATGTCCCCGATTCTTTGAAGAACAAAAGGGTAGTTGCTCTTGACATGGGCGCGCTGGTTGCTGGCAGCAAATTCCGCGGTGAATTTGAGGAGAGGTTGAAAGCAGTTATGGATGAAGTGCGTCAGGCTAGCGGCGAGATTATCATGTTTATAGACGAGATGCATACCGTAGTTGGTGCTGGGGCTGCTGAGGGTGCAATAGATGCCAGCAATATGTTGAAGCCGGCATTAGCTCGAGGTGAGCTCCAGTGTGTCGGGGCAACTACTTTGGATGAGTATCGGGAGCATATTGAGAAGGATAAAGCGCTGGAACGGAGGTTGCAGCCTGTGTTTCTCAGTGAGCCTAGTGTTGAGGCGACCATAGAGATGTTGCGTGGCCTACGTCCCAGATATGAAGCTCATCATAAGATAAAAATTGACGACTCAGCTCTGATGGCTGCTGCTCGACTCAGCCAGCGTTATATTTCGGACAGGTTTCTGCCAGATAAAGCTATCGACCTTATTGACGAGGCGGCAAGTAAATTGCGCATTGATATGGAAAGTAAACCATCGGATATTAAAGAGATGGATGAGAAGATTAAGCATCTCCAAGACGAAGAGGAGGCGGCCTCTCAACGAGGAGACTATCAAAGGATGGCCGAGTTAAAGTCACAAAGGTTGCAGCTTGAGCCAGAGCGTGACCAGAAAGAGTCCGAGTGGCGTAAAGAGAAGAAAATCGACAGTGTAGTGGATGAAGATACTATAGCTGAGCTAGTTTCCAAGTGGACGGGTATTCCGGTCTCACGGATGCTGGAAGGCGAGGCTGAGAAGTTGCTTCATATGGAAGAAAGGATACATGAGAGGATTGTAAATCAGGAGGAAGCGGTATCAGCTATTTCTGAGGCTGTCAGGCGAGGACGGGCCGGGCTTAAAGACCCCAAGCGACCCGTAGGCAGCTTCATCTTTTTAGGTCCTACAGGTGTTGGTAAAACAGAACTGGCCAAGGCTCTGGCTCAGTTCCTGTTTGATGATGAAGATGCCATGATACGTCTGGATATGTCTGAATTTCAGGAAAAGCATACGGTGTCCCGGCTCATTGGTGCTCCGCCGGGATATGTGGGTTATGAGGAGGCAGGGCAACTAACCGAAGCAGTTCGCCGGCGACCATTCCGGGTGATTCTTTTCGATGAGGTTGAGAAGGCACATCCTGACGTTTTTAATATTCTTCTTCAGATACTGGAAGATGGCCGGCTGACTGATGGCCATGGTAGAACGGTTGATTTCAAAAACACTGTGGTGATAATGACCAGCAACCTGGGTACTCAGGAATTCCAGCGTCAAGCTATCGGATTCTCCCGCCAGGAGAAAGGCGAACAGCAACGGCTGAAAAGCGCTGTAGAAACTGAACTGAAACGGACATTTCGCCCGGAATTTCTGAACAGGATAGATGATATCATCATCTTCCAGCCGCTGACTCAAGAGCATTTGGAGAAGATTGTTGATTTGCTGATTTTGGAGGTGGAGAAACGGCTGGCTGATAGAAATATCAAGTTGGAGCTGGATGATGAGGCAAAATCATGGCTGCTTAAAGAGGGCTATGAGCCGGCTTTTGGCGCCCGTCCGTTACGTCGGGCAATCCAACGTCATGTGGAGAATCCTCTGTCCGGTCGGATACTACAAGGCGACATAAAAGACGGAGATACTGTGGTTGTTGGTGTTGAGGGCGAGAGGTTAACCTTCAGCAACAAAAAAAGAGCTAAGGTAGCTAAGTAAATGGGGAATTCCTCACGAAGTGATGCTGTATCGGTAGGTGAGGGAGTTAAGACTCGTTTATCCCAAAAAACAATTGTATTAGGTGTCCTATCCCTGGTACTGACTATTATCCTTTGCCTCGCCGCCATTTACTACAAAGATTACCTGATTAGCGCAAAATATGTGGCGCAGTATGGTCTTTTAGGCATGCTCATTGTTGCTTTCCTTGGTGGGAGTTTGTTGAGCATGATTGCCATACCTGTCCCCTATTGGCTTCTGGTATTTACGCTGCCATCAGTCTTGGCACCTAAAATGGGCATAGGAGCGCCGATAGTCGTAGGAATAACCTCGGGACTTGGCGCGTGTTTGGGGCAATTACTTACCTTCATGGTTGGTTATGGGAGCAGGGACCTGTCTCAGCAACTGGCTTTTACGTTTAACAAGCACTTGTATGTCAAAGCTGTTGAGTGGGCACAGCGGCGTGGCTCGCTGGCTGTGTTTTTGATGTCAGCCATAGTAAATCCTTTGCATTTGCCCATGACTCTTGCCATGGCGTCACTCCGTTTTCCTGCATGGAAATTCATCCTTTACTCCTTGCTGGGTAATATAGTAAAAAGCTCATTCATAGCATTTTGTGGCTATTTTGGGCTGACTTCACTTTTTAAAGTCCTAGGAATTTAGAAGGGAATGTAATCAAAAATTGCACATCGCCTTATCCTGTGTTGCGGGAATATCGCTTGGTGTAGTGAGCTGGCAATTAGCCGTCTGGTGTGGCGAGATTTCGCAAAAAAGCAAAAGATATAAGGCTGCTATTGTCTATGCCCAGAAGCTTGGCAAACCGTTGCTAGTAGCCGGTGGGCCATGGAGTAACAGGAGAATCCGTCGCTGGATGAATATGCCGGCACATGGCGATGGTGATGTCTGTCTCGATATTGAGCGGCAGGCTCTGGGGATTCACCCTTATGGGGTGATTGCCGATGTTACTCAAATTCCATTCTGTGACAAAGTTTTCGGAGCCGCTTTTGCCAGTCATTTATTGGAACACCTGCCAACAATTGAGCATGCCAAAAAGGCACTAGTCGAGCTCAACAGAGTGGCAGAGGTTGTTTTTGTTGCCTATCCGTCGAGGCAATCTGTCGGAGCCTGGCTTCACCGCGGGCATAATCTCTGGGTTTGGCAGCAGGACAACGCACTCTATCTCAAGCAAAGGGGTAATTCAGTAAGTGAGAAGAGAGCAAAGTACTCCCTAATTGATGCGGTTGGTAAGGAGCTTCATGATGAAGCTGCCCCATGAAGACAAATAATGCCCCAAGGAACTGAAGATGGCTAGTGTGGAACAAAATTTAAAGAAAGAAGCCTATAGCTTGGCTGAGCAACTTTTTGAAAATGAGGAGGCGGCTAGTGACTTCGCTAATCAACTTTTAGATGTTTGTGCTGGAGCTAGGGGCAAGGACTTTCTTATTGTTCATAATCCTGGTGGTTGGGGGCACGCCGAACTTAACCGATGCCTGGAGTGGGAGAGAAGCATAGTAGTCGGAATCGAAGCTGTCATAGAGGAGATGGGATATAATTCGTTCCTGACGCAGTACTTCCGCAGTGGCAGAGGTTGGTGGGAGCAGATGCGTGACTTAAGAGAACAATTCCGCTTCTTTGCGCATAAGGCAAAGATAATGGCAGCTTGGCTGCGATTTATCCTCACGCATGTCAATAATATTAAAGTGCTCTTGGTAGGGATAAGTCAGGGGGCTGCCTTCGGTAGTTCAGTTATGCGACAGTTAGGGCGGTCTTATCCGGTCTATAGCATTGAATTAGGCTTTCCCTTTCAGTATAAATCATGGCGGATAATTACAGAGAGAACGATAGCGGTAGATAGCAATGGGGTCATCCCCGATGTTCTGTCACAAGGGAATTTGAGAGTTGGAGCTAAGATTGTTTTGGCCGCTCCTTTTAAGTGGGTCTGGTATCGTCTTATAGGGAAACCGAGAATGTTCTCTCATTGTTTTAATGCCCCAGGACATGAATATACCTGGGAAGCCCCATGGATACAGAGACAAATCAGAGATTTCCTTAAAACTAATTTTGGCGCAAGAAATAGGTGAGGTAGTTAACTTAAACAGAAGAGTCTTCGGAAGTGGCGATGGCAGCAAAGACGGAATCGAGAAAAAGAGAATATATTATAGGCGGTGTGGCATTAACGCTTACCATTGCTTCTTGTGTTGCTGTTGTTTTTTACTGGGACTATGTCAGGCAGGCTCAACACTATGGTTACTTTGGTGCCTTCGTTATCAGCATTCTTGCTGGTGCTACTGTTTTTGTGCCTATACCAGGTATTTTAGTTGTATTTACCTTAGGTAGCGTGCTAAACCCGGCCCTGATTGGAATCGTGTCTGGCTTAGGGGAAGCAATTGGCAGCATTGGTATTTATCTAAGTGGCTGGGGTGGACAGAAAGCTGTACAAAATCTTAATCACCAATTCGTTGACAAGTTTACTGATTGGATACGTCGTCGTGGTGAGATAGCTGTCTTTCTAATGTCAGCTATCCTAAATCCCTTGTTTTATCCGTTCGCAGCCATTGCCGGAATGCTCCGATTTGGGCTGGTCAAATTCTTCTTTTTGTGCTGGGGAGGCAAGGCCTTAAAGAACATTGCAATTGCCTATCTGGGTTATTTCGGCTTGCGCTCTATATTACGCTGGGTAGGAGTGCTATAAATTTAGGTGGTACATGCCTAAATCTAGGTCTAATCCAAATCCAAAAAGCTGGCGGGTAGCCCTTCTTCTATCCCTCTTTCTTGGGTTCTTTGGGGCTGACCGTTTTTATATCGGTAGAACACGCTCTGCAATCGTCAAGCTCGTTACGTTGAGCTGCTTTGGTGTCTGGTGGCTTACTGATTTCATTCTCATTGCTAGCGAGTGGCGCAAGGATGCATGGGGTCGGCCTCTAAAGCATTGATGACCTTTGAGTTTCACAAGGCTTTGGGCTGTAGCTCAATTGGGAGAGCGTCCCGACTGAAGTCGGGAAGGTCAGGGGGTTCGAATCCCATCAGCTCCACCACTTAGGACAGTTCCCGAACTTTTAGCCTTTGTAGCGATAAGGCTAAAGGATGAGTTGAGTTCCACTTCGGTGATTTTGCCGTCTTCCACGTAGATACGTTTGAACACAGTCTCACATAGCAGGCGACGTTCATCAAAGTTCCCTTTGCCAAAGAGAAAGTCAAGCTCATTAGCCAACTGCAGGGCAATCTCAAAGTCGGCCTTCACAAGGTGTTGGCGTTGCTTAATAGCATCGACAGTGTTTTTCAATCTGGCTTTCTCGGCTTCAATCCGAGTCCTATGCTCCTTGAAGTCTTCGAAGGAAATTTCCTCTTCGATGGCTAGCCTTTGAAGATTCTTCTCCACACGCTCAAGTTTGGCTAGCCTTGTCTCAGCTCTTTTTAGTTCACCATCTTCATTAGCCTCGGCATCAAACCATCTCGCCAGCTCCTTCCTTAAGTCCTGGCGGGCCCAATCATCAATGGTAATTGCTCCTATAACATCAGGAATCTGAGACTCAACGTCTTTGGTGTTGTAGAAAATATGGGCTCCGTCAACCTCTTCCCGGCTGCGGTAGTAGCTTGCTTTCTTTCTGGGGTGTGTCTCTGCCCAGCAGGCACTACCGGCATCTACGGAGTAGACCAAGCCCTTCAACAGGTATTTATGGCGTCTTATCCGCTGCCGGTGCTTATCATGCTCGGCCAGTATTTGCTGCACCTGAGCGAAAATAACCTCGTCAACTAAGGGCTCATGATTTCCTTTAATCGGGACGTCCCCTCTCTTGAGCCAGGTTTCACCAAGATAGAAGCGGTTGTGGAAGATATTGCTCCAGGTTGTCTTGGGTATCTTGTTGCCAAATTTACCCCTGTAACCCAGACTGTAGGATGGTCTGCCCACTCCTCCAATGTCCACTTCCCAGTAGCCATCTCCCTGAAGACCTGGGTAATGAATTTACCTTTTTCCGGGTCAACTTCCACCCAGGCTGAGTTCTTATCGTGTTTGTTAGAGTAACCAAAGGGTACCGGTTTGGGCCAACCACCGTTTTCATCTTTTTCTGCATCCCCTTCTTGACCTCAATAGCCAGGTTCTTGGAGTACCAGGTGCTGATGACCTGCATCATCCTCCGGCCGATGTAGCCTGCAGGTGTAGAGGCATCGCCGGGCTCACTGACACTTTCCACGATTATGCTGAGGTCCTCAAGCTCCTTTTCGTAGACGATGAAATCGTAGTCATTCCGGGCGAAGCGGTCAAACTTATGCGCCAAGATGACATCAAACTCCTTATTTCGGGCGGCAGCGATCATCTTCTGGAAGTCAGGCCTCTTGTCTGTCCTGGCGCTTTCCCCAGCATCAACAAACTCCTTAACTACTTCCCAGCCCTTGCCCTGAGCGTAATAGCGACATCGCTCCAGATGGAAGGGGATGGAGAGATCCTTTTCCGCCTGCTCTTCGGTGGAAACCCTGGCATAAACGCAGCACCTGGTCAGCTTATCAGCCTTTCTATCTTGGCCTATAGCCATCTCCTTAATCAGGAAACGATCTTTGTCCTCTTCTTTAGCTCCTCGAGTATCTCATCATAGGTGGCTTTGCCCCGGTAGTCTCTAATCTCGGCCACAGAATCACCCACCTTGGGAGTAATTGCCGCTAAAAATCTAGCGTACTCCTCAAGGGTAAGCTCTTTTTCCGCCATCTTGAGCACCTTTTCCAATACTTTAAGTTCGCTGCTCATACTTCACCTCCTGAAGAAATCCTAAAGGGTCTCTCACCCTAATTCCAAATTTTTCTATTGCCTCAGCCCGCCTTATTATATACTTGTCGACGGTAATGAAGAATTGAGCCTTACCACCAATAGCCGCTGCCAGATGAAAAGCGTCCCAATCTTTAACTCCACACGTCTCCTTTATTTCCGTCTGCAATGCTTTGGACACAGAGTCTACACCTTCTTGGTTAGCCCGGGCAAGAAGCCTTAAGGCTGCTTCCCTTTTATCCTTATCCTTTACCTTCCCTACCGTTGACGCTTTAGCTTCTCTCTGCTATTCTGCCCTCTAAATCCACAGAAAGGTAATAATGAGATGCAAGCATATTGTATGAAGTGCCGCACCAAGAAAGAAATGAAGGACGCCAGAAACATAAAGATGAAGAATGATAAGCCCGCGACCCAGGGGGTCTGCCCGGTCTGCGGCACTAAAATGTTCCGCATTGGCAAGAGCTAGCCCTATAATTGGCCAAAAACAACTGATTTTTACCAAGATAGCGCTGTCGCCAAGGGTGTCGTCTAACCGGCTTGAACGATTAGACCATCGTGATTGCTCTATTTACAATTTTCAGGTGGCATTCACTTGAGGGGAATGCTAAAATATGTATGTTATAAGGTTTAGTGACCACACTCTTCTGAAATTGGAGATATTGAAAGCACATGGTCTGCCTTTGGATATGGAACTGACCCAGAACGTTATAGCTAAGCCAGAGCAGTTAATGAAAGGTTACCACGGACGGAAAATTGCCCAAAAGGGTCTTGACCTTAATCATGTGTTGAGGGTAGTCTACGAGGAACATCATGACGAGATCGTGGTAATTACCTTCTATCCAGGGAGGAGGGAGCGATATGACAAAGATTAGATATAGCAAGGATGTAGATGCTCTACTGGTTGAGCTTTCCCAGAAGCCAATCGTTTATGCCGAAGAATCTGGACAGCTTATTGCCCACTCAATGAGGGAGGCAAGCCTGTCCTTCTGGAAATCCTTGACGCACGGGACTTCCTTCTCAATTCCCTGTCCAGCTTAGTGAAGGAAACAGAGGTGACACTCTCTTAGCCGCATTAGCCATATCCTGGCTTTGGGCTGGCTAATCCACTGTTTCATCTGTTTCACCAATGCGACCAAGCTACCGCGGACAGTCCGATAGTACATTTGAAATCATCTCTGGTCGCCTGACGAGATTGCACACTACGATGAAAAGTTCAACAGGCTTCACAAGAAGATGAACTGTGTCATAGAAGTTTCTCTATAATGAAATAATGAACCGAGAGTAGAATCTAATAAAGTCCATTGATTCTCGGGCCAGAAAATCATCTGGTACGTGTAGTTCGTTACTAGTTATAATATATCTATAATATATCGCAGAGGTCGAATTGCCGTGATTTGAGACATAAGGGGATAGCGTAATGGACAATGCCAATTACAAGATTGCTAGGACTTTACGTTGTAAGAATGCTAACGTCCCTGGTACTTTGGGCAAGTTGACTACAACCATTGGTAGAGTCGGGGTAGATATTGGAAATGTAACAACGGTGCATTTGGGACAACATTACACGGTCAGAGACGTCGAGGTGCTCTTGGATAGCGAGAAGCATCTCAAACACTTAATAGATGAAGTGTCGAAAATTAAAGAGGTCATTGTTCTTGAAGTCAGAGATGAGGTGCTTGACCTCCACAAAAACGGAAAGATTAAGATGGTCAGCACTGTTCCTATCACATCAGTAGATGTTCTGAGAAGGGTGTATACTCCGGGAGTAGCTGAGGTGTGTAATTTAATCTTGGATCGGCCAAGTAATAAGGATACTTACACTAGCATTGCATATTCTGTAGCTATTGTTACTGATGGGACAGCTATTCTTGGATTGGGAAACATTGGCCCGCTGGCAGGAATGCCAGTCATGGAAGGAAAGGCTGCTCTACTTCAACAATTGGTCGGAATCAGTGGGATTCCTATCTTACTGGACACTACAGACCCTGATAAAATCGTGGAAACGGTGAAATGCATTGCTCCGACATTTGGTGGCATTCATCTGGAAGATATAGCATCGCCAAGATGTTTCCTTATTCAGGACAGGTTAGAGAACGAACTAAACATTCCTGTTATGCATGATGACCAACAGGGAACTGCTGTGGTAGTACTGGCAGCTTTAATTAATGCTTGTAAGCTTACTAATCGCACACTACAAGAAGCAAAAATTGGGAATATTGGTCTGGGTGCTGCTGGCCTCTCTATTGGGAAATTTCTATTGCGTTACACAGGTAATCCTACGTTAGGGGTAGCAAAGACCGAAGCCACTGTGAGACGGCATGTGGAGCAAGGAGGCATACCATCCAGCTTTGATGAAATTATGAAAACGGCTGATATCGTTATTGCTACGAGTGGGGTGAAAGGACTCATCCAACCAGGAATGGTGAAAAAAGGGCAGATTATCTTTGCTTTATCGAATCCATATCCAGAAATTGCCCCAGAGCTTGCCAGAGCATCAGGTGCTGCTCTGGCTGTCGATGGCAGGACAGTCAACAACTTGCTTGGCTATCCCGGAATTTGGCGCGGAGCATTAGACGCACTGGCTAACAAGCTTACCTATGAGATATACAAGGCTGCTGCTCTAGCTATTGCTGGTGCTACCACTGAGGGAGAACTTATCCCAAACCCCCTTGACCCTAAAGCACACTTGGCGGTGACTCATGGAGTAGCTAGAGCTGCTATGAACTCAGGTGTTGCCCAGCGACCTCTAGATGATGACTATTTTGAAAATACAAATATTAAAGTGCCTCCTTGGGTATAAAGTCCGCTACATATTATTGGTGATATGTGGCTGTCACGGAGACCAGCCGTTACCTGGTATAGGAGATAGCCTGGGTGGAATCAGAAGGACTCCCATGTGTCAATGAAGTCTCCAAGGCAGAGGCATGCGTCAACGAGGTCTATAAGAGCGAGCAAGTGGACAGTAAGGCTACACAGCGGCATTGCCACCAGTCATGACCCACGACATACTCCTCTACCACTGAAGGTCAAGGGCTGCAGAGACCGTTTTCAGCGGCACCGACTTCTACAGGGAGCTAGTAGCTCAGACTCGACTTTAACAGTTGAAAATTACCACCGAAGCTAGACCATCTACCCATCAAATACAATTTCAGCCTTCACAAGGCAAAATGTTGTGAGACGTTTTTTCAGAAATATATTGACATTTCA
>VGNY01000029.1 GCA_016865895.1 Chloroflexota bacterium
CCGGCATAGTTATGGCTACCGCCTGACATTGCCCCTTTTCTATTCTATTTAGTTTTATGTTGGATGCGGTCACTGATAGCGAGTTTGAATAAATGATGGTAATAGGGGCTTGACAAAGGGAGTCCTCTCTACCAGCTAGAATTTAGAAGGAGAAAGTTACTGCTATGACCGGGTAAACCATATATGGTAAACGACGGGGTAAACGAGGTGGCAAACCATATGGTAAACCGGAACGAGCCTCTTAGAAATCGAGTTGGACAAGATCGTGGCAGGAGATTTTAACACTCACACCTCGCACCTCTATTTTACCTTCCCAACAACTTATTGAATTCCTCAACGCTTATGTTGGCAGTGCGAAGGATAGAACGCAAGGTGGCACGGTCAAGTTCATGATGCCTAGGAACAGTAACCGGTTTGCGCCCTGGGCATCTCATCCTGACATGGCTTCCTCTGGTGCGAGCTATCCAGTAACCAACGCCCTCCAGCGCTGATATGCATTGGTCTCCCGAGACGACCGGGAGTTCCGCCATTAGACACCAACCTCAACCTGGTCAAGAGTATATTCCTTGGGCAGTGTCCAGCCCTCTTCGTCCATACTTTCCAGACAGAGTTCGGCAGCTTCTTTGATATTGGTCAGAGCATCCTCTTTGGTCTTTCCCTGGGAGATACACCCGGGCAGCACCGGAATTTCGGCTACAAAATAACCATCTTCTCCAACTATGATGACAACGGGTAGTTTCATTATTTCTTCCTCCCCAAGCCTCGATTTCGATAGAGCACCTTGCCTTATCCCTCGGTCGGCGTGTATACTCTTTCATAAGTATAACCCACGGAGAGGGCAGAGGCAAGCGACACTTACCTGTCTGCCGACATTTTGCCGACAAATTGCTTAGCATCTAGCGGTACCGGATAGCAGATCCACGTACAAACTGTATTCAGATACAAAACCAGAAAGCACTCAGCACTATATACAATAATCCAGCGGGACGTCCGGTTTCTGACTCTTATAGAAAGCTATAGAACACTATTAAAAAGGTGCCGTTAAATATATACGTAGTTTAATTAGACAATCCCAATCTTTGGCATTCAGGACAGGTAGGAGAGGGCTGAAAGTCCCTGATGTGGGACAATACATATATATTATCGATGAGAGTGTCGTCAATATCCCCTCCCGTTAGCTTTGCTCTTAATGCGAAGGGCAATTCTCCAAATCTGTGTTGATAGTGGGCAGAGATGCATTTTGCTGAGCGGGGGTCAATCCAAAGAATAGGCGAGTAGGTTCCGTCCCTCCTCGGCTTAATGGTTATCCCGTCGTCCACATAAATGCCAATGTCGCTTCTTCCTCTGTATGTTTTAAGAGTAGACGCTAGCAAGTCACATATTTCGGTGAGACTATCACGGTGTTTGAAGTGTTCTGGGGATGGCTGAGTTCCGTCAGTTATTGAGGCTTTAGGTTTCTCCCCGTGTTTTTCCAGTAAAAGGACGGCTTCCCTTAGGTGATTTGCAGTAACGCCAATATATACCTGAGTGGTATCTAAACTTTCATGCCCAAGTAATTCTTGGACTGTCCTGATACTTGCGCCTGCTTCTATCAGTCTTTCAGCAAAGCTATGACGCAGGTCGTGCGGACGGAGATCTGGCATGCCTACCAGCTTCCCATACTTCTTAACCACGTTGTAAATACCTTTATCCTTTAAACCAACCACCAGGTCATTAGGGGACTTGCCTAAAAGGTGTAGCTTTAAGGCTTCTTTTAAGGCTGAGGTTAGAGGGACGGTTCTTTCCTTCGCCCCTTTCCCAGAAAACCTTAAGGCATCTTCCCCTACCTGTTTTACCTTTAGTCTTATTACTTCCCCTCGCCTCAGCCCCGCATCCGTCATAAGCCGAAGGATAAGCTGATCTGTAGGGGAATCCTGAGACAGGACCAAGATTTTGTCTATGATTTCAGGTTCTACATATTTAGGCTGCCTTCTTGGCACTTTCACAGCGAAAACCAGTTGCTCCCCCCGCCAGCTATGGAAGCCCTGTAAAGCAGCCCTGTAAAGCCTTAAGGTGGAAGCACTATAGCCTTGCTTCCTAAGATGTGCCAAAAATTGCCCAGACAAGCTAAGGCTCGGTGATTGTCCTTGTAAGACTTTTTGATACTGTAATAGGACTCCTCGATAACGATAAGCTGTCTTCGTGCTCACCGAGTGCTGGAAAAGCCCTACTTTATCATACGCGGCTAACTCCCCAGCAAGTTCACCACTGATCTGGTCTACTTTCTTCGCCTTTGTCTTCGGCTTCATTTCAGGCATGTCCTTCGAGGAATTGGAATGCCCCCAAGGGAATTCGAATCCCTGTTTTCAGCTTGAAAGGCTGACGTCCTAGTCCCCTAGACGATGGGGGCGATGCAACTATGGATAGATAGGCAGGGCTTCAAGTCCAGCAGTCTCAGGAAAACTAAACATTATATTCATATTCTGTATGGCTTGTCCAGCAGCCCCTTTAACCAGATTGTCCAAACAACTGATAGCTATGAGCCTGCCAGTCCTGTGGTCAACGGTAGGATAAATGAGACAGAGATTGCTGCCCCAGGTCTGCTTGGTCTCCGGCGGACTGTCAACTACCCTGACAAAAGGTTCTCCTTTATAGTAGTCGCGGTAAAGTTCTCTTACCTTCTCATTAGCTAGCTTGCCATCATTTAGCCTGGCGTAGCATGAACTCAATATGCCTCGCGATGTGGGCATCAGATGTGGCAAGAAGGTCACCGAGAAGGAGAAGCTAGGATTTAAAGTCTCCAGTTCCTGAATAATCTCAGGCAGATGGCGGTGTCCATGCAAAGAATAGGCGCGGACGTTATCCACAGCCTCGGTATAATGGGTTGACAGGCTCAAGGTTCTGCCGGCACCTGAGACCCCTGACTTGGCATCAACAATAATGTCAGGGTGAACAAGCCCCTTTTTGACTGCTGGCGCCAAAGCCAACAGTGCACCTGTTGGATAGCAGCCAGGATTAGCTACCAAACTGGCTTTGGCTATTTCGGAGCGATGGAACTCAGGTAAGCCATAGACAGCTTTCTGTAACAAATCCGGCGCTGGATGAGCGAAGTCATACCACTCAGGATACTTGCTGGCATCTTTGAGCCTGAAATCAGCACTGATGTCAACAACCTTGATACCCCGTTCAGCCAAAGGCAATATCACCTCAGCACTCGCCTTGTGAGGCATTGCCGAAAAAGCAACGTCCACTTCATCAAGCTCTGGGGTAATAGTTATGTCAATTTCAGCCAGGTGTGGAAAAACTTCAGCCAGTCTCTGCCCAGCAGCGCTTCTTCCCGTAACCGAGATGAGTTTCACCTCTGGATGCCGGTAAAGCAACCTGGCTAATTCGACCCCAGCATAGCCAGTAACATTTATGATGCCAACTCGTACCTGTGACATAATCAAACCCTATTAAATTTAATTTACACCCTTTAGGTGGCAGGTATCATTGAGAAATAAGGCCGACGGTACACCACCTCTCACCTCGAAAAGATTGATGGCACAGACATCCTGAGTTATCTCCCAGAAATGCGAATTGTCCAAACCCAGTAGAATTAAAATAAGAACTTGGCAGACCACTTTGTGCGATACCAAAACAATTGTTTCCTTCGGGTGCTGTGCTATCAAGCTGTCCACTGCCAATGCCGCTCTTTCCCTGACATCAGCGAGACCCTCGCCACCAGGAAAGTTCACCAAATGAGGACTTTCCAGCCATTTGGAATAAAGGTCGCCGTTTTGAGCAGCAGCCTCCGCCGGAGATAGCCCTTGCCAGGCCCCATAATTTATGTCAATAAGTCCATCTAACGGCTTCACTTCTAAACCAGACCGCTGAGCCAAGATTTCAGCTGTGGTCAAAGCCCGGCGGAGCGGGCTCGAGTAAATTACTGAAACCTGCCATTCAGAAATCCGATTAGCCGCAGCTTCAGCCTGTTTCATACCCACCACATCCAGCTCTAAATCTGCCCTGCCACGGAATCTTTCCACTCGGTTCCACTCTGTCCGCCCATGTCTAACCACAACAAGTCGAGTCACGATAAATCTCCCAAAATTATTTATTTCTCACCCTCACCTTATTCCTCTCCCCTCGAGGGAGAGGTTAGGTGAGCGATTATTCACAGAGCTTACCCTAAGAGAGATTCTTCGGTCGCTTCGCTCTCTCAAAATGACGAGTAAAGAACCTAGAATGACAAGCGAAGGACTCAAAGTGACATTTAATAATGCCAAAAACATCTTACCTTTCAATAACCATCGCCATACCCTGGCCGCCACCAATGCACATAGTCACCAGGCCAAGGTGCAAGCCTTGCCTCTTCATCTCGTGAAGTATGGTCACCACCAGCCTGGCACCGGTACAGCCAATCGGGTGGCCCAGAGAAATCCCGCTACCGCGGACATTGGTCTTATCCAAACTGAACCCCAATTCCCTCATGCAAGCAATAGCTTGAGAGGCAAAGGCTTCGTTCAGCTCGATTACATCCAAATCATTAACATTCACACCAGCCATCTCCAAAGCTTTCTTCACCGCCGGTATTGGCCCCAACCCCATGTAAGCTGGGTCAACACCACCTGAGGCATAAGACTTCACAGCTCCCAGTGGCTCGGGCTTCAACTCATTAGCCTTATTTCTGCTCATCAAGACCACTGCTGCTGCAGCATCATTAATACCAGAGGCATTCCCGGCAGTGACTGTGCCGTCCTTTTTAAATGCCGGGGGCAGCTTCGCCATCTTTTCCAGGCTGGTATCCATCGGCCGCTCATCAGTATCGAAGACGAGGGCTTCTCCCTTCTTCTGCGGGATGACCACAGGCACTATCTCCTGTTTGAATATGCCTTGTGTTATAGCCGCTCTGGCTCGCTGATGGCTTAGAAGCCCAATCTCATCCTGTTCCTGTCGAGAAATTTTATATGTTTCAGCAATATTTTCCGCAGTCAGCCCCATGTGATAGCCATAGAATATCTCCCACAACCCGTCATAAACCATAAGGTCAATAGCCTCGCATTTAGTGTTAATATCCATTCGATATCCCCAGCGCGCCCGAGGCAGAGCATAAGGCGCATAACTCATATTCTCCATACCACCAGCAATTACTACTTCAGCCTGACCAAGCATTATAGCCTGAGCACCAAGAGCAATCGCCTTGAGCCCTGAGGCACACACTTTGTTCACAGTAAAAGCATTTGTCTCTTTAGGCAAGCCAGCATAAATAGTAGACTGCCTGGCAGTATTCTGCCCCTGTCCCCCCTGCAACACATTACCCATAATCACCTCATCAACCTGAACCTCGGCAAGGGAATCGCTCCAGTCATAATGAGCTTTTTCTAGCTCAACCAATTCGGTAGCTCTGAATGCCTCCGAAGCATAACTAAGCAGTTTTTTGCTGGTCTTGGGTCTTAGCCCAGCTCGCTTTAACGCTTCTTTGATAACCAGGGCGCCAAGATTCACCACCGGAACGTCTCGCAAAGCACCTCCAAAAGCACCAATAGCTGTTCGAACACCGCTGACGATAACGACATCTGGCATAGTTGTTTTACTCCTTATCTGGCTTAAGAATCTGTGTCATCCACTAACTTCTGGAAAAGAGCCGGGGCTAAGCTCTTAAGAAGCTCGCGACTGAAACCGTCGGGATTACCAAACAAAGGTGTGATGGAAATCTTGTTTTTCTGCAGTGCCCAGATATCAGTTCCTGAAACAGTCTGCCACTCTGACTTGCCACGCAGAATCCAGTGGTATTGTCTTTTGCCATCATGCCCCGGTTCAATCCTGTCGGCATACCTGCGTTCACCCAGCCTGGTAATCTCTATCCCCTCAAGCTTCTCTGGGGGCAGGTTAGGCAGGTTGATATTCAATAACATTCTTCGGGATAAGCCTTTATCAACGATTTCTTTGGCTATGAGCCTGGCCAGCCTGGCAGCCACATCAAAATGAAGGCTACCAAAGGCAGCTATAGAAAAAGCAAGGGCAGGAATACCATAGAAGAAGCCTTGCAAAGCAGCACCAACTGTTCCTGAAATATAGACATCGTCCCCCAGATTCGGTCCCTCATTGATACCGGAAACTATCAAATCTACGCTATCTTTCAGGACAAGTCTAAGAGCTAGAATGACGCTATCAGCAGGACTGCCCTCTACTGAGTATGCAGCCACTCCATCCAGCGGTGTCTTTATTTCAATCATTCTCAAAGGTTGACGGAGCGTCACTGAGGTGCCAGCGCCGCTTTGGTCTCTATCTGGGGCAACCACAGTTACCGTGGCTATCTCCCGCAGTTCCTTTGCCAATGCCCAAAGCCCATCAGCATATACGCCATCATCATTGCTAACCAGTATCTTCAAAGCAGTCTCCCAAAAACCATTTGAGTTTATCACATCAGACAGCAGAGGACAAACCTACTCCTATGTGGCTATATATCTTCCAAGCTTCACGTGATATAATACACACACCATGGATGGAAAGACATTGACTCGTAAAAGGCAAGAATACCAGAAACTCCTTAATTATTCTGTCAATGAAATCGTGGCTAATCTCTCTCACTTAAACGTGGAAAAAATCAGTCTCTTCGGCTCATACGCTAGAGGAAAGAGCGACCTTTTTACAGATTTAGACGTGCTCGTGATAATAGACACGGATAAACCCTTCATTGAGAGGACAGCAGAAATCCATAGCCTGCTTGCTTTACCAGTTGACGCCGATATCCTCTGCTACACCCCGGAAGAATTCCAGGGAATGAAAGACACGCCGTTTTTAAAAAGAGTCCTAGCTGATGAGGTAGTGTTATATGAGAAAAAACCCGATTGAGGAAGGGAAAAGGTGGCTGGAACAGGCATCAGAGGACTTAAAATGGTCTAGAGACTTAGCAGAGCGAGGTGGCTATCACATTAGCTGCTTCTTAGCGCAACAGGTTGGGGAAAAGGCTTTGAAAGCCTTCCTTTACGCTAAAGGAGAGGAGCTTGTCATCGGGCACTCAGTAGAAAGACTATGTGCTTCAGCCGCCGAATTTGACAAGGAATTCACAGAAAAAATAAAGACGTGGGCCATACTTGACGGATACTATGTAACTACAAGGTATCCCAATAGCCTGCCTGATAGCATCCCAGCCAGAGTCTATACATCACAGGCTGCCACCCAAGCTGCCAACATGGCTGAAGACATTGTTAAGTTTGTCAACCACAAAATATCTAAATCTCAATCTGAATCTGAATAATGTATTGCCTTGATTCCCTTCCTGATATAAAATTAGGTCGAAGTTAGTCATCTTTTATGAGCAGCTTATGAAAGCTTTGGTATTATCTGGTGGTAAGGGCACCAGGCTGAAGCCCCTGACCAATACTATGGCTAAGCAGCTTCTTCCTGTGGCCAACAAACCAATTTTGTTCTACGTCCTCGACCAAGTCATGGAGGCTGGCATCACCGACATCGGCATTATTATCTCCCCGGAAACGGGCGAATGGGTTAAACAGGCTGTAGGAAATGGCTCAAGGTGGAATACTGAAATCACCTATATCAGGCAAGATGAACCTCTTGGTCTAGCTCATGCCGTGAAGACAGCCAAAGATTTCCTTGATGATTCTCCCTTCCTTATGTTCCTGGGCGACAACCTGATTCACGGCGGTGTTAAGAGTTTTGTTGACGAGTTCCGTAAACACAAACCTGATGCCCTTGTCCTGTTAAAGGAAGTTGCCGACCCCCGCCTTTTCGGTGTTGCCGAGCTTGACAAGTCAGGAAAAATAGTCCGCCTGGTTGAGAAACCGAAAGAGCCAAAGAGCAACCTGGCACTGGTGGGGGTTTACCTGTTTACCCCAGAGATACACCGGGCGATAGACCAGATAAAACCTTCCTGGCGCGGCGAGCTTGAGATAACCGATGCCATCCAAAAACTGTTCGATATGGGCAATGACATTCGAAGCCACATCCTTCAGGGCTGGTGGCTCGACACTGGAAAGAAAGATGACCTGCTTGAAGCCAACCGAGTAGTTCTTGATGACTTGTTGCAGCGGAGTATTAGAGGTGAAGTTGACTCTAAAAGTCAGCTACATGGTAGAGTTGAAATTGGAGAAGGGACAAAAGTGGAAAATAGTATTATCCGGGGTCCCGTGTCTATTGCTGAAAAATGTCTTATCAAGGACTCCCATATCAGCCCCTTCACCAGTATAGCTTCTGGGTCTAGAATAGAATGCTCGTACATAGAACATTCCGTTATCTTAGATGATTGCCGGGTTTGCAACATCGAGCGCCTGTCAGATAGCATTATTGGCAGAAACACAGAGGTAATAAAACATGAAGGTGGCATTAGAGCAGTGCAATTATTTATCGGCGATGATGCCCGGGTGGAACTATGAGCAGCCATGAGCCTGAGCCACACAAAGGCAATCGAAAGGAGATAAACGAATGCTGAAAGAATATCCCTTAGAAGGTGTCAGAACCCGTGAGATTAACTTAATACCTGATGAGCGGGGGTTCTTTGCCGAAGCCTTAAGACAGGACTGGAGCGACTTTATTGACGAATGGGCAACCCAGGTCAATTTGAGCTACAACTACCCAGGTATGGTCAGAGCCTGGCACAGGCATTCTCGTGGTCAGGTTGATTATTTCCTGGTAATAAAAGGTGCTATGAAAATCTGCGCCTATGATATAGCCACCAAGAGGTTTGCTGAAGTAATCGGCAGTGGAGACAAGCCAACACTAATCAGAATACCGGGGCATTACCTGCATGGGACAAAGACCGTCAGCAGTGAACCATCATTGACCGTCTACTTTGTCACCAGGCTTTACGACTACAAGAACCCTGACGAAGAGAGGGTGCCCTGGAATTCCCCTGATATCGTCCCCTCGGAGATAAACGGCAACAAAAACGACCCCCGTGTGGGCAAGCCTTGGGACTGGTTCTTCCCGCCGCACAAATAGAATATAAGGAGGAGTCTCTTGAGTAAAAATGTTTTGGTTACTGGTGGCTGCGGCTATATCGGCAGTGTCCTTGTTCCTATTTTGCTGCAACGTGGCTACAAGGTGCGAGTTTTCGACAAGCTTTACTTCGGCGAAGACCCCCTTAGGAACGTCCACGATAAAATAGAACTAATCCCTGGCGATGTTAGAAATTTCGATTCATCGATTTTGGACGGGATTGAGGGAGTCATCCATCTGGGCTCTCTCAGCAATGACCCCACTGCTGCCTTTGACCCCCAGGCTAACCGCACCATCAATTATGAAGGAACCATGAAACTGGCTAAAGCTTGCAAAGAACGAGGCATTGAGAAGTTTACCTTTGCCTCTACATGTGCTGTCTATGGTTTCCACCTTGAGGGTATAGCCGATGAGAGCTTCCCTGCTATTCCGCAAAGTGACTACGCCAAATCTAAGCTTGATGTGGACATAGACCTGCCAAAGATGGCTGACAAAAGCTTCTGCCCGGTTATTTTCCGCCAGGCCACGGTTTTCGGATTCTCACCCAGGATGCGATGGGATATAGTCATCAATGCCTTTGTCATGCATGCCTTCAAGACCGGCAGATTAGACGTCTGGTTTGGTGGCGAAGCCTGGCGCCCCGTGGTTCACGTGAGAGATACTGCCGAGGCACATATTTGCGGTCTTGAGGCTGAACCAGACAAGGTGCGGGGTGAAATCTTCAACTTGGTATACAAGAACTACCGCATCCTAGAGCTGGCACATCGAGTAAGGAAAGCGCTGGCCGGCATGGGTATCAATGTTGATGTAGATGTAAATTACGACCAGGTGGACAACCGAAGCTACAGAACTAACGGTGAAAAAATAACCAAGGTGCTGGGATTCACTCCCAAAGTTTCGGTCGAGGAAGGAGTGAAAGAGATTGTGGATGCGCTCCGAAGCGGGCAATACCGTGATTTTGACCACCCCATCTACTACAACATGCGCTGGATGAAGCTCCTCGTCGAGGTCGAAGATAGATTGAAAAAGACCGGCAAAGTTCTTTAGGATGCTTGCATGAAAGTGGCAGTAATCGGTGCTAGTGGTCAGTTGGGTAGCGACCTCTGCAAACAACTGGACGCGGCTGACCTTGTGTCCTTGACCCACTCAAACATCGAAATCACCAGTTTGGATTCGGTTAGAGACAGTTTTCAAAAATATAGACCTGACATCATCATTAATACTGCAGCATTTCACCGGGTTGATGATTGTGAGGCAGACCCTGATAAGACCTTCCGGGTAAACGCCTTGGGTGCACGGAATGTAGCTGTGGTAGCACAGAAGCTCGGAGCTAAGCTGGTGCATCTCAGCACTGACTACATCTTCGGTGGCGAGGATGAGCCACGGACTATCCCTTATACTGAATTTGATACTCCCGTTCCACCTAATGTCTATGGCAGGGCCAAGTTGGCTGGCGAAGATTTTGTTCGCCACCTGTGCCCCAGACACTTCATTGTCAGAGTCTCCGGCCTTTTCGGCGTCGCCGGCTCCAGCGGCAAAGGCGGTAACTTCGTCGAGACCATGCTGAAACTAGCCAAGGAACGAGATGAACTCAGGGTGGTTAACGACCAGGTTTTTTCCCCCACCTACACTAAAGATTTAGCCGGGAAAATAGCCCAGCTCATCACCACCGAATACTACGGTATATTCCACATCACCAACAGAGGCTCCTGCTCCTGGTACGAGTTCACTAAAGAAATCCTGAGACTGGCAGGCTTAAAGACCCCTGTCACTCCCATAACCTCAGACCAGTTTCCACAGAAAGCAAAAAGGCCCAATTACTCGGTGTTGGATAACTATCACCTGCGGCTCCTGGGCATGGACGACATGAGGCCGTGGCAAGAAGCACTAAAAGATTACCTGATAGAAAAAGGTCATATCATTTGAAATTGGCCAACAAATGTAGTGCGTCCCGATAAATCGGGATAGCCTCGCCAATGTAAAACATGTAGCCGCGGGACTTTCGGCCCCGATGAAATCGGGGAGCCTCACACAAAACCCCACGCCGGGCGACCCTAAATCCCGACTGGTCGGGATAAAGGGTCGCACTACATGTATGGGGCAAATCGAAAATGTAGCTGCGGGGCTTTAGCCCCGCCAGGGGTGGTCAGGAAAACAGTCACCACTAAAAGGAATAAATGAAAATCACTGAAATAATCATCATCGGTGCTGGCGTCATCGGTTGCAGCATTGCCTATCACCTGGCAAAAATGGGCTGCCACGATGTTATCATCCTAGAGAGGGACTATATCGGCTCAGGTTCCACCGAGAAATGCGCCGGCGGCATCAGGCAGCAGTTCTCTACAGAGACCAACGTTAAACTTTCCATAGAGAGCGTCAGATTCTTTGAGCGTTTTGAGGCGGAAATCAGTCACCACGCTGATTTCCGCCAGAACGGCTACCTGATGCTGGCAACCACCGAAGATGAGCTTGAGAGCTTCCGGCAGAACATAGCCTTACAGCGTCGGCTTGGAGCTGAAGTCCAGCTACTCTCACCACAGGAAGCAAAAGAAATTGTCCCCCGGCTTAATATCGGGGATGTTCTCGGTGCCGCCTATTGTCCTACTGATGGCTATGCCGACCCCTATTCTGTAGTCCAGGGCTTCGCCTCTGCAGCCAGGGAATTGAGGACGAAGATATACCAGGAAACAGAAGTCACCGATATTAAAAAAACTGGTCAAGTTTGGGAGGTATTAACTAAAAAGGGAGGATTTCAATCGCCTATTGTAGTCATTGCTTCTGGCGCCTGGTCTGGCAAAATCGGTAAAATGGTTGGCTTAGATATACCGGTTCACCCTTCAAGGCGTCACATTTTTGTCACCGCTCCTCTGGATGCCATCCGGAAGGACAACCCGATGGTTGTTGACTTCCACAACGGCTTCTGGTTCAGGAGAGAAGGCCCCGGACTCATTTTCGGCATGAGAAACCCTGATGAGCCTGAGGGCTTCGATACTTCGGTGGACTGGAGCTTTCTACCTAATCTGGCAGAAATAGCCTCTCATCGCTTGCCTTTTCTCAAAGACATCGGCGTAGTTAGAGCCCAGGCCGGACTTCACGAAGATACACCAGACGCCAATGCTATCATCGGTAAAGTTCCAGAAATGGATGGCTTATATCTCGCCTGTGGTTTCAGCGGTCATGGTTTCATGCACTCACCGGCGGTGGGCAGGATAGTAGCCGGGCTTGTCCTGGAGAAGTCGCCTACACCAGAGCTTTTGCCTTTCACGCTAGAAAGATTTAAACTCAAGACATATCAAAAAGAACGATACTTCATCTAGTTACCCATGCAGTCGTTGGCCTTCAGCCCACCCTTCCCTACTGTCATTGCCAGGCTTTTTCTCCTCCGTCATGCGAGTCCTTCCGCGGAAGGAGGAAGGACGTAGCACTCTCAACCCTCAGGCGACCTTAAAAGGTCGCAACTACATATGACTACATATGCTAGTGAGCACGCCAAACATATAGTCGCAGGGATTTAGCCCCACTATGGTGAATGAACGTTCCATAAGGTATCCCATAAATACGTTGTGTGCCACTAATGTACCGGACAGGTACACGCTAGGCTGTATTCTAATAACCCGCGAAGGGCAGAGTTCCACGGGCTTTGCCCGTGGGTGAATGAAAAGCGGCGACATAAGGTAAAATAGATGCGTGGAGACGAAGTTATCTGGACACAGCGTTTATCGTACAGAGTACCATATTGTGTGGGTACCGAAATATCGTCGCCGTATCCTGAATCCTGATGTAAAGGGGTATATAAGCAAACTTTTCCCCAAGGTATTGAGGAGCATACCGGGGTGCGAGATAATTGAACAGAGCGGTGTCTACTACTAAATGCCCACTTGGGCAATTTGATAAAAGGTCTTACCTCATTCTCCGCACAGAAGGGGAAATGCGGGTTCAAGGCTGTCCACCATCACGCTTGTCCCAGTTCATCGTTCTCCGGGCGTCACCCCTAACCTATCAAATGTGTATTTCTCCTCAACAGGAATGCCCGCCAGGCGCTTGGCGATATTCTTTGTCCTTTCTATATCGTAGCTACTCATTATGGCAATCTGCTCCATTCTAGGAGAGCCACCACCATGAACGCCAGCATACTGCATGACGCCAGCAAGCTCCGAGCACGATATAGCTTGTACCCAGCGGAAAGCACGGTGTATATTCTCAATCGACACATTTGGGTTCCGCATCATATACTTCTCTATAAGTGGGCGTGTCGCTGGATTCAACCAGTCACCTTCACGTGGTAAAGTTGCCGGCATCCCTCCAGCAATGTCTGCCAAAATGTCAAACTCATGGTAGATATTTATACCGGCATGCCTGCGGCTGACATTACAGTAAAGGATATCCGGAATATAGGTTCCTGAACCTGACCTTTGAGCATTAATGGCGGCTGCAATGCCCGTCCCGTAGCACAGTTCGGAGGTGCAGATCAACTCGACTAACTTTTCCCTGACATGCGCTTCCCTTTCTATTCCATTACATTCAGCCATTAAAGCAGTGGCACCTGTAAGCACATCTGTCATAGCTGGTTTACAGCCGGTATAGCTATGGCGATGGTAGAGAGCAAACAAAAGCCCTAGCCTGCCACCAAGTTCATATTCACCATTCAAGAACACCCTTTCCCAGGGGACAAACACGTTATCGAAAATCGTCATGGAGTCAGCAGAACCGTAAGGCCCTGGCATCCCCAGCTTCTTAGAGGTCTCATAACAACCGGCGCTGACAATTTGCTTTACACCCTCGTCATCGGCAGGCACGGCGCAGGAGATTGCCCAAGCTCCCTCTTCCTTGGTCAGTCGCCTTGTAGGTAGCACCATAATCCACTCCACGCAGGGAGCAACCGAATTGTGCACCTTAGCACCCCTGATAACGACCCCATCACTTTTCGTTTCCACCACGCGAAGGTAAAGGTCAGGATCCAGCTGCTCATGGGGTCTCCATGGACGATTTCCTTTGACATCCGTCTGAGCGCAGCAGCCGGTGCGGTCATTTTCCTGGAAGTCTCTGAGCCAATTTTCAAATCGCTTGTGATACTCAGTCCCATGAGCTTGGTCAGCCTCCCAACTGACTACGGAAATGGCATTGGTAGCATCGATTCCCATGCACCTGGCGATGCATGGGGTGACCTGCTGACAGGTTAGCCTGGTCATGCGCTGTTTTGCCAGCAAATCAGCAACGCTTCGGTGAACATTGCAGAACCGGTTTATTTTCTTGCCTGTCAGGTGGGATTTAACCGTGAGTATATCCTCATACTCCTTAAACTCTGGGTCGGTCACGATATCATAGGTCTTGGCCAGGACATTGACCGTACCTTCCAACCTAGGGTGGTCTCGGTCTACAAGTTCGCCATTCATATAGACATTCCGTCTCATCTTGCTCAGTCTTTTGCGATATTCACTTGATGTAATCATCATAACCTCCTGTATACAAGTCAACGTTCCTTCTTGGCTATACCACGGCTTGTTGCCTTCTCATTACTATATACCCTCCTTTTATATTAGCCTTCTTTTAGAAGCGCTTGCAGTCACAATGCTGATAATGCCGTTCCCCCACCGATGATCATTACATCCCCTGTAATGAAAGAGGCTGCGTCTGTACATAGCCATACTACAGCTTCAGCGACTTCTTCAGGCCTGCCTAATCGTCCTAGAGGCACCTCTGCTACTTGGCCTTTAGCTACATCCGGACGTTCTTTCAACATTGGCCCCAACATTTCCGTTTGGATCCAGCCTGGACAAACCGCATTAATCCGGATTCTGTTCTTCGCGTAATCCAGTGCAGCCGATTTTGTCAGACCTATAACACCATGCTTGCTGGCACTATAGACTGCTACCCTATAGCCCCCATCCACCCCAAACGTGGAAGAGCAATTAACGATGACCCCACCACCCTGCTTAAGCATCTGCGTTATCTCATACTTCATGCATAGCCACACTCCCTTGAGATTGGTATTGATTATGCGGTTCCAATTTTCTTCTGTTTCTTTAGCCAGCCGGGCACCTGTTGTCCCTACGCCAGCGTTATTGAAGGCGCAATCTAATCTGCCGTAGTTCTCGACAGTTTCCCTAACTAATGCCTCAACTTCGGCCGCATTCAAAACATCGGTCTTAATGAAGACAGCTTCGCCACCAGATTGTTGGACCATCTGCACCGTTTTATTGCCACGGTCAACATTGCGACCTGCGACGACAACCTTTGCGCCCTCTCGAGCAAACACAAGCGCTGTAGCCCGTCCAATCCCAGAGCTTCCGCCAGTTACCAAGGCGACTTTGCCTTCAAGCTTTTTCATCTATATGCCTCCTTGGCTCACATTCATTCTCTATTGCAGGCTATAGCTGCAAACAAAGCTATACACAAGCCTACAGTTCACTTAGTTCATTTCACAATAGCAATCAAAAAACAAGACATCAAAAATTGAAGAGACTAAACGATGTATCCACCCCACAAAGCTAGAGAAAAAGCATCTCAGTTAACTGAAAGCTTTATTGCAGAAGTGAACCAATATCAACATGTCGTAAAGTTGTTCGTCTTTCGTATAACTATGGACCTATCCCTGCAAAACTTCCCAGCAAGGTTTAAACTTCCAAAGCATGCTCCCCTTTGACAAACCTTAACACGTCCTCTTTGGTCTTAGGCAAAATCAGGGTTATGAAGCCCCTAAACTTTAACTTTCCCTTCTGGTCGTATAGCTCCGACTGGTACCTCATATAGTATTTTCCCCTTTTTATCCATTTGTCGTAGCCCTTTGTTTTAAGGGTAAGAATATCACCTACTCGAATTGGGTCATACCATTCAAGTATCTGGCCAGGATTTCGTGAGCCAGGAGTTCGAATCCAGCTGCCATGACCTTTGCGCAAAAGGAAGAAAAGGACCTGAGTGGTGAACAAAGGGTGGTCAACCAATCCATCATGACCGCATTTTTTGGCATATGCCTCATCGTAGAAAATAGGGTTGTCATCAGGCACCCCTTCTGCATAAGCCATCATATCTTCGGCCTTCACTTCAAACTTGATAGGCACCTCGGTTTCTTTGCCTATTTCTATCTTATCCCAAAATTCATAGTCCTTTACCTCCTTGGCCTTGAGGAAATCGGAGCCGAACTCTTTATGTTTTTGCGTCTTGTGATACTTCGCCATTTCTTCTAGATAATCCATTTTTTATACCTCCTTGCTTAATTTCGCTCACAACTTGGGCTCTGGATTCTTGCCAACTCCCTGTTCCCTGGCTAGTCTTCGTATTCGCCTGTTTCGCCTAGCCAAAGGCAGAGCTGCTCTTCATGTTCATTGTCCATCAGGATATTGTGCCCATATCAAATATTATTCCTCACTCCCAACGGTAAACTGCGATGTATCCCAATCCTCCGCTTCACGGTAGACATATAAGGAGATAACAATATTGCACCGGAAACAGTCCCACTAAGGTAGGTAAACTTGTGCGATGCCGGTGCCCACTAGTTCCCCATCTTGGTTTTTCGCCCACACGTCGAGCGTAACAAAGTTCCCTCCTCCCTTGCCAACAGGATGCTTTTCAGTCACTGCGGCACCGTAGGTACAGGTGGAACCTACAGGCACAGGCTTAATGAGTTTAACCTCCATCCTCTTCATCCTACCGCCGACGGGATATGCCCAATTAGTGATAACTTTGCACATAAGGGACATAGTCTGATTACCATGCTGTACTGGAACGGGTAAGCCAAACACTTGAGCTGTCTTACACCACTCAGGGTTTGTGTGAACCGGATTATAATCAAGTGAACCTACAGCATGTTTCCAGATCGTCTCTTGATCTATATGTTCCTTAACCTCAGGTAACACATCGCCGCAGTTCACCGATTCAAAGGTTAATTTGTTTGCCATTTTCTTTATACCTCCTGCTTCAGTTCGATTACTGACCTTCCTAATGAAACTCCGAGTGAGATTCATGCTTCCAAGGCGTGCTCGCCTCTTACAAATCTTAGCACGTCCTCTTTGGTCTTAGGTAAAATTAGGGTCCCGTAACTTCTACTCTTTAGCTTGCCGTTTTGATCATACAGTTCATTTAGATACCTCATGTAGTATTTTCCCCTTTTTATCCATTTGTCATAGCCCCTCTGCTTCATGGTAAGAACATCTCCTACTCGAATTGGGTCATACCATTCAATAATCTGGCCAGGATTTCGTGAGCCTGGGGTTCGGATCCAGCTGCCATGACCTTTGCGCAAAACGAAAAAGGCAACCTGCGTACCAAAGAGGGGATGGGCGACCAATCCATCATGGCCGCATTTTTTGGCATATGCCTCGTCATAAAAAATAGGGTTGTCATCAGGCACCCCTTCTGCATAAGCCATCATATCTTCGGCCTTCACTTCAAACTTGATAGGCACCTCGGTTTCTTTGCCTATTTCTATCTTATCCCAAAATTCATAGTCCTTTACCTCCTTGGCCTTGAGGAAATCGGAGCCGAACTCTTTATGTTTTTGCGTCTTGTGATACTTCGCCATTTCTTCTAGATAACCCATTTTTTATACCTCCTTGTAATTTTGGCTCACAAATTTCACTCTGAATCTCTGGCTAGAGGTTCCTTTCCGTGGCTGACCAATTACTCGGGAGACAACTATCTATCCTGTCCTACGCTAGCCATCTCTTCCTTCGCTTATAATGCTTTACCTCGCGAAAACTCTTCTTCTCACCTATCTCGCTCAACCCGAGGTAGAATTCCTTTATATCCTCATTATCCACTAGAACACTGGCTGGACCATCAAGAACTATCCTCCCATTCTCCATAACATAACCATATTCAGCAAGCCCTAATGCTGCCCTTGCGTTCTGCTCTACTAATAGGATCGCAGTTTTATCCTCCTTGTTAATTCTCTTTATGATTACAAAAATTTCCTTTACCATGAGTGGGGAGAGTCCTAGTGAAGGCTCATCTAGAAGCAGAAGTTTGGGATGTGCCATTAAAGCTCGCCCGATTACTAACATTTGACTCTCCCCACCAGATAGGTAGCCACTTGTGCTGTTCCTGAGCATCTTAAGCTTGGGGAAGTAATTGTAAACCACATCGAGGTCTCTTTTTGTGTTACTTCCCCTTTTGTAGACACTGCCCCCAACGCGTAGGTTCTCCTCGACAGTCAGGTGTTCAAGCAGTTGTCGCCCTTCAACAACCTGAATAATTCCCATTTTAGCCGTATGTTCAGGATTTAGCTTCTCTATCCTACGCCCGCCAAACTCAATACTTCCTCTACTTACCTCTCCCTCCTCAGTACCAAGCAGGCCAGAGATAGCTTTGAGGGTAGTGCTCTTGCCGGCACCGTTGGCACCAAGGAGTGCAACGATAGTGTCATCCCCAACCTCTAGGGAAATCCCCCTCAGCACCAAAATGACACTAATGTAAGTAACCTCAACGTTACTCAGTTTCAGCACTTCTCACCTGTACCAATCGGCGATTACTTAAAAGGCTTGCCATGCTCATCAAGCCACTTGAAAACCCAAGGCAGCGTTTCAATGTCCTGCAAAAAATCGGTCGTTCCATCTTTGTATAGCCGGAACAAATAGCCAAACTGGCCGCGGGGGTCATCCTTGCTAAAGCTTATCGTGGGACATAAGCCGGTCTCAAAGTTCTTGATCTCGGGATAGCCATACAGTCCAACTGCTTCGCTTGTTAGTCTATCCCAACCTACTTTCTCTGCTGCTTTCTTTATCGCCTCGGCCATAATCATCCCCATAGAGAATCCGGCGATGCTTGGCGCAAGACGCTCTTTGGGTACATTGTAATACTCCATATACTTATCGGTCATTAGCGTGTAGAATTCGTAACCAGGCTTGCCGTAGTACCGGAAATCCCACCCAGAAACCTGAGCGACTACGATGCCATCCCAGTTCTCGGGACGCATTGCCGCCATCATATCTTTATCGAAACCATAGGAATAGAATAGCTCAAAATCTCCGCCTTTTGCTTTGGGTCCGAGCTTTATTCCCATTCCCCGCAACTCGTCCAGGACTATTATTAACTGCGAAACAACTAAAGTGGTAAAGACGAAGTCCGGCTTAGCCTTGGTAACCCTAAGTAACTGATCCATAGCACTGGTCAAGCCTCTATATGGGACAAGTTCGGTAGCTACCACCTCCATTCCCATGTTTTCCAAATATGGTGGACAGAAAAGTGGGAATCTACCACCGGGATAATCACCGAGCAGCAAGGCTACCTTGGGCTTTCTGGCCTCTTTCCAATTCTTCATAGCCCATGCCGCATAGCCACCAAAGAGGTCACTGGTATTGATACCACCGAAAATCCACCCTGTAGGTGGATAAAGAAAGGCATCAGACCCACCAATGCTGGCATAAACGGGCATCTTGTCCTCTTTGAAGTTTTCATACAGGCTGTCAAAGAAAGGACTCTGGCCCTGTGCTTCCATGGTAAGGACTTCGCTCTTGTACTGCTCGTATCCGGCACGCATTTTCTTGATATCATAGGCGGTATCAATCTCAATTATCTTTATAGGTACGCCGTCAATGCCTCCCTTTGTCTCATTGAGCCACCGCCAGTAGGTTACATAACCCACATGACCTGGATATGACATAGCACGGATGGGCCCCGTCATATCGACAAAAGCCGCAATACCTACACTTGCCGGTTTGACAACCTTACCGGGAGGTGCAGGAGGTGTCTCCTTCGGTGCACAACCAATCAACACAGGTAACGCTAACAGTAACAGGCTTATTACAACACCAAAAACAATGCTGGTTCTTTTTATCACGTCTTACCTCCTTTGTTATTCTTTGTCATTGCTTTTTGCTATACGTTTCCTTTTCTTTCTATGCGCATCACCCCCTCAAAAAATTCAATATGCGAATGGCCATAAGCGATAGGAAGTCTTAAAAATTTGCCATCTGTGAGCTAAACCCCTTGGCTCCCAGACGAGGAATACAATGATGACCAAAGCAAAGGCAAACATAGCTATTGAAGATATTTGTGCCGCTGTCAATACAGGAAGCACTGAAATCATTGCTGGTGTAAACCGGAGTACTAACTGATCTAGGAGAGTAATAAACAGTGTACCTAATATAGGGCCAAGGGTAGTACCCATGCCACCAACAATCATCATGCCCACAAACCATATGGACTGCATGAAGCTAAAATCAGTCGTGGTAAAAGCTCGCTGGTAATGGGCCCATAATGAACCAGCCACGCCAGCATAAAAAGAACAAATAGCGAAGGCTAGAACTTTTGTACGAAAAATATTGATTCCCATTACCTCAGCCGCTATGTCATTGTCTCTAACTGCAACGAAGTTCCTCCCCACCCTTGTTCGAGTTAAATTCTTGGCAAAAAATGTCATCAATGCAGTGATACCAGCAATGAGATAAAAGAGTTTTAGCTGGGTATTAAATGTTATGCCCCACAATTTGGGGGCCGGGGTGCGCAGAGCCCACTGTCCCCCTGTTAGAGACTGGAGAGGAGTCTCAATGACGTAGATGATAATGAACTGGGCTGCAAGTGTGACCAGGGCCAGATAAAGCCCCTTAACCCGCACTGAAGGCATGCCAAAGAGTATCCCAACAAGCGTCGCCATAATACCAGCCGCGGGCAAGCAAAGCCAAAATGAAAGCCCGAAATGATTCATAAGCAGCCCAGAGCTATAGGCCCCGACTGCCATGAAAGCAGCCTGCCCAAAGTTTATCTGCCCACAGTAACCCGTTACTATATTGAGACCCAGCACAGCAATCATCACAATTAACATGATATTAATAACAGTTAGAATGTGTGAGCTCAAAATAAGCGGCAGTATGGCTAGAACCATAAACAATGCTGCTATCATTGCCCAGTGAGTTCTAGTGCGAAGAACAGCGAAGACTTGCTCATATCTGGTGTTAAAGGTGCCGCAAGGTAAACTCATTCCTATATCCTTTCTATCCTTTCCAAACCGAAGAGGCCATAAGGCTTGATTACTATTGCTAACACCAATACAATATACGGAAAAGCCTCCTTTATCCCATAGCCAATATAACCCCCAGCCAAGGTCTCGAGAACCCCCACTATCAGGCAGCCGATTATGGCACCATGAATCGAATCCATACCACCGAGTATAGCTCCACCTATAGCTTTGAGACCGTAGTCAACTAGACCATAGTCAGCACCCCTGATCTGCGAGGAAAGAATTCCTCCGCATGTACCAATGATGGTTGCCATGGCCCAGACCAGGGCGATAATAGCGCTTACACTTATTCCCATGCTCCGCACTATCTGGTGTCCTTCAGCGACAGCTCTCATGTTAAGGCCTACTCTGCTGAATTGGAAGAAGATGACAAAGGCAGCCGTAATACCCCCGCCTATTATGAATGACCACAAGAGATTCGACGTAATTACTATACCACCGATGCTCATTGTTTTTGAGGGTAAGAAATAAGGGGTTGGCATAACTGCAAATTCACCCCAGATGGAGGTCACGATGGCACCGAAAAAAATATAGAGAGCGAGAGTCACCATTACTATTGACAAGTGTGGTTGACCGAGCATGGGGCGCAATGGGAACCGTTCCAAACTGTAACCCACTATGCCCATTATCAAGATACTTGCCACGATTGCAAGCCATATGGGCAAACCCAACTGTGCTGCCAGAGAAGAAAACAAATAACCACCAAGCAGTATAAGGGCACCTTGGGCAAGATTTAGAATACCAGTCGTTTTGTAAATAAGGACAAAACCCAATGCCGCCAGACCATATACAGCCCCTGCACTCAAACCACTTAAAACACATTGAAGAAAGAAGACCATGTTTCTCCTTATTCACAACTCCTTACCCTAACCACGGTTCTAGTCACCCCTTTTCTGCCATCCTGGTAGGTCACTGATGCCTCTACGGCAATCTCCTCCTTGCCACCATAGATAGCATCCACTATGGACTTGTACCGTTGCTCAATAAAACTCCGTCTCAGCTTCTGCGTCCTAGTCAACTCTGCTTCATCTGGGTCAAACTCCTTATGTAGTAAAACGTATTTCTTTATCCTGGTCGATGCTGGGAGGTTCTTATTAACCCTGTCCACATCCTTCCTAATCAGACCAGCGACGTCCTCCTTTTGAGACAAGTCAGCATAGGTCGTATAGGACACATGATTTTTCTCCGCCCACCTGCCAACGTTATCGTATTTGATAGTAATTATAGATGCAACGAAGTGCCTGTTATCTCCAAGAACAATTGCATCTTTCAGATAGGGGCTGTATCTTAATCGCCCTTCAATGTAGCCAGGAGCATAGCTTTCACCGCTGGCCATGTGGGCAAGGTCAGTAACCCTATCAAGGTAAACGACATGACCATCATCAGCAATATGTGCAGCATCGCCAGTGTGGAACCACCCATCTTTTATCGAAGCCTGGGTTTTCTCTGGGTCTTTATAGTAGCCCCTGAACATACTCTCGCTTCTAACTAGAAGCTCGCCAGCATGACTAACACGTGCCTCTACACCAGGAACTAGTGTGCCAACCGTGTCATCCTTGATATCATCCGTATCGTGACCGCTAATGTATCCAGCTTCGGTGCCGGCATATATCTGTCTCAGTGAAATGCCCAGAGAACGCCAGAACCTGAACGTGTCCGGGCTCATTGCAGCACTTCCGGTAGTAGCAACCCGCGCATTCAATAGGCCATGCCTGTCTTTGAGTTGCCTAAACAAGGTTACTTCGGCAAGCCAGATGAGTAAACGCCAGAGTAGATTTGGTCTCTGCTTGGCGTAGCTAAAATCAGCTCGCTTGAATCCCACCGGAAGGAACAAGCGGTAAAAAAGCCGCTTAAGAAAGCCAGCATCCATTACCCTCATCTCTGTCATAGCAACCATAGCCTCCCAATTCCTCGGCACATTCGCAATTAGCTGAGGACCTACTTCTCTAGTATCACGAACAAGGGTTTCAACTTCCTCAGGGTAATTCAGCGTAGCTCCGGTCAACAGGCATGGTATCGTAGCGACGAAGGTCGACCCAATAAAAGCTGAGGATGCCACTGACAATAAGTTGTAATCAGGCCTAACGCCGCACTTGTAGACAGTTCCTTCGCCGAACTTTATCAGATTTCTATGGCTCATCATGGCTCCTTTTGGTAAGCCGCTAGTTCCCGATGTATAATACAAGGCACAAAAATCCTCAGGCTCAATCGAGGCTACGCTATCTTCAAATGCCGTAGGATGTTCCTTTTCAAACTGCTCGCCCATTTCTATGAGTTCATCATAGCTCATCAAAAGGGGGTCATCGTAATGAGCCAGCCCCTTCGGGTCCCAATATATAACCTTCTTGAGTCCAGGTAACTCATTCTTGAGCTGGATGAATTTATCACACTGCTCCTGGTCGTTAGCAATAGCGAACTTAGAGTCAGAGTGCTCAGCAATATATTTTAGCTCGGAGGGAATCGAATCAGGATATGCTCCAGCAGTTAGCCCCCCTGCTGATTGAACAGCAAAAATACCCCATTCCAACTCGGGCTCATTGTCTCCAACAAAAGTCACCCTTTCCCCCTTCCCCAAACCTAGAGCCATGAAGCCAAGGGACAGATACTTAACCTTCTTATAAACATCGCCCCAAGTGTATTCCTGCCAGATTCCGCGGTCCTTTTTACGCATAGCCACCTTATCTGGCCATCTCTGAGCGTTTCCAATTAAGAGGCCGGGGATAATATAAACTGGTTTATCAGTATTCATTATAGATAGTCACCCCGAAAAAACCCGTAATCTCAATATCAAAATACTTCCTCCCCAAGGTAGACCTTGATTACCGCAGGGTTGACCTTGATTTCACTAGGAGTACCCTCAGCTATTACATGACCAAAATCAAGTACAACTATCCTGTCAGCTAAGCTCATAACCACCCCCATATCGTGCTCAATAAGGGCAATAGTATCGACCCCGTCCCTCAAGGTCGGTGTGTCGGGATACATGTTCCCCTGTCCCTCGTATATATCAATGATAAACCGGCAGAGGTCTTCCTTCTCTTCCAGATTCATACCCGCCATTGGTTCGTCCAGCAAAAGCACTTTCGGTTCTAGAGCAAGGGCTCTACCCAACTCAACCCTCTTTCTTAGGCCATATGGTAGCACACCTACCACAGTATCCCTTATAGATTCCATCTCAAGAAAGTCGATAATATCCTCGACTATGCGGCGATGCTCTATTTCCTCTTTGTGTGTTGGGCCAAAGTAAAGCGCATTAGCCAGGAAATTGGACTTCATGTAAGCTTGTCTGGCTGCCATCAAATTCTCTACTGTAGTTAGGCCACTATAGAGCTCAATGTTCTGAAAGGTTCTGGCCAGACCCATCTTGCCCCTCTGATGAGCTGCCTTGCTGTTTATTCTTTCACCTTCAAAGTAAATATTGCCTTCCTGTGGACGATAGAAGCCACTTATGCAGTTGAGTAACACGGTTTTGCCGGCCCCATTAGGACCGATAATGGCTAATATTTCAGTAGCGTTCTTTTTATTCAGGCTTTTCCGAAAGGGTAAGAATTGGGGCTCACCTACCTTGTGGTAGACTTTATAGTCTAAGCAACAAACCATAAGGAGGTAAGCCCTAAATGACATTAGCACAGAG
>VGNY01000030.1 GCA_016865895.1 Chloroflexota bacterium
GGCTTGAAGCGCTTCAACCTTGTTCAGGCGTTCCTTCTTAATCTCAAATGGGACATCGTCCCGGTATTCCCTGGAGGCAATGGTACCCAGACGTGGAGAATAAGTAGCTACATGGACTGTATCAAACTGAATTTTTTCAAGCACAGCCAGAGTATGGTCAAACTGCTCATCACTTTCTCCAGGAAAGCCAACGATAACATCGGTGCTGATAGCTATTTCAGGGATATCGCTACGCAGGGTGTGAATTAGTTGTCTATATTGTTCCCCAGTGTAACCACGGTTCATGGCTTTCAGTATATCGTCGTCGCCTGACTGAAGTGGAAGGCTTACATGTTCACAGACCTTGCCTAAAGAAGCGATAGCTTTGATAAGTTTTTGGCTCATATCTTTAGGGTGATTAGTCAGGAAGCGAATCCTAACCAAGCCGTCAATACTATTTAACTCATTAAGTAGGTCACTGAGGTCAGGCTTCCTTGGCAGATCGTGTCCATAAGAATTCACATTTTGTCCCAACAGGGTGACCTCTTTTGTTCCACAACTTACCAATCGGTCCACTTCACAGACTATCTCTTTTACTGGCCGGCTCTTTTCTCTGCCCCGCCGGTAGGGGACGATACAGTAAGAACAGAAATTGTCACACCCCCGAATAATGGGCACAAAAGCACAGACGGTTGTATTTTTAGTCAATGGCAACCCCGTTTTAGGTGGTACTATCCTCAGTCTCTCAGCCCATTTGGCTAACTTGACATAATCCCCAGGCTTGAAAAACAGGTCAACGTGTGGAAAATTCCTCCTTAGTTGCTGGATATTAGAATTAACAAAGCAGCCAGTAACCAAAACAAACAAGTCAGGATTATAGTTCTTGATGCCTTTCACATAGCCTAGAGTGCCAAGCACTTTGTCTTCAGCACTTTGTCTCACTACACAGGTATTAAGCACTACTAGGTCGGCACTTCGAAGTGACCGCGTGGCTTTATAGCTGAGCAGTCCCAGGTAGTCAGCTACTCGTTGCGATTCAGCTTTATTCATTTGGCAACCTATGGTCCAAATGTAATATTGAGGCATGCTATTTCCCAAATGCCCAGAGCTCTTTACGCAATGATTAGGCTAGGTTTTATCGTCAACCCCCCATCAATGACCAGAGTCGCGCCGGTAACATAAAGCGAGGCATCGGAGGCCAGATATATAATTCCGCCAACAATGTCCTCAGGATTGCCCAGGCGAGCTAGAGGAATTTGCTTGGCTGCCTCCGGGTGAGCACCGAACAATTGCATTATCCCCTCAGTAGCAATAAATCCTGGAGCAATCGCATTAACTCTGACATTATATTTAGCTAAATCTACAGCCATGGTCTTTGTCAAGCTTATGACCCCAGCCTTAGCCGCCCCATAAGACACATTGAAATTATAGGCTCCCAGCCCGGCAATAGAAGCAATGTTTACAATAGCTCCGCTCTTTTGGTTCATCATCACCTTGGCGGCTGTCTGGCTACAGAGAAAAACGCTTTTAAGGTTTTCACGTACAATAGCATCCCAACCACTCTCACTCATATCCATCGTAGTCACATTGAATGACCCACCGGCGTTGTTAACCAGGACATCAATTTTACCGAACTCCGTCACTGTCTTGTTTACCAGATTGTTTACCTGGTCAATGAGACGTACGTCAGTTGGTACAGCGAGCGCCTTTTTACCTTTTTTCTCGATTTCTTTAGCAGTGTTTTCAATATCTGAAGCAGTGCGAGCAGCAACTATTACAGCGGCACCAACATCAGCCAGCCCCAGAGCTATGGCTTTGCCTATGCCCCGGCCAGCCCCAGTGACAATGGCTACTTTATCTAACAAACTAAAATGATTTAAACTCATCTTTGCCTCCTATGTCCCCCCTGAAGAAAAGGAGAAGCCTGATTTTTGCCTATGCTAACTCAAATCGAGAAACTGTGTCAATTTGGAATTTGGTGTCAAGGGCATCAGAGCCACCCTCATGCCAGAATATTCTTGGGAAACATACTTTGAAGCGGCAGTCAGTAATTATATGTTTCGGCAAACAGGCATAAGTCTAAATCACGCCGTCAGCCCTAAATTGGATTATCTCCTTCTGCGAATATCCGCCGAGCTCCCTTAAAACAGAATCAGTGTGTTCACCTATATCAGGAGCAGCACTCCTAGTCCCAGCATGTGCCTTACTGAAGTGGACAGGGTAGCCAGGGATTTTTATCTTGCCCAGTTTAGGGTGTTCGAAATCCACTATGTAGCCGTTCTCTGTTATCTGTGGGTCGTTAGCAAGCTCAGACAATCTATTAACAGGGGCTGCAGGTAAGTCATATTTGGCGAAAAGCTCAAGCCATTCATCCCTAGGCTTAGTGGCGAAAATCTGGTCAAAAAGGGCAACGAGCCGCTCTGAATTGATGTGTAGTTTTTCGGCTGTATCAAACCTCTCATCCTTTTCCAATTCAGGATGCCCGATTGCCTGACAAAGAGCCGGCCAGTACCTTTCAAACAGAGTGGCTGTTAAGATGAACCAGCGACCGTCACTGCACTTGTAATAATTCCTGAGCGGGTACTCCTTTACGCGCTTGTGACGGGGAACTTCAAATCCGCCGACCAGGGCAATTAGAACATTACAGTAAAGCATATAGAGAGCAGTACTCAAAATGGAAACGTGCACTTCTTGCCCAATGCTGAAACGCTCGCGCATCAGTAAAGCGGTGATTATCTCATGGCTGGCCATGATGGATGTAGCTTGGTCAATAATCCCAAACTGGGAGACAAGCGGAGGCATGTCTGGCTCTCCTACACAGAACATCATTCCAGACCTTCCCTGTCCCTGATAGTCGAAAGCACCCACATCCCTGTCAGGGCCATTAGGACCATAGCCCGAAACCCAAGCGTAAATTAGTTTCGGGTTAATCTTGGAGAGAACAGGATAATTCATCTTGAGCTTCTCCACAGCTGGCCGCCGCAGACTGGTAAGAAAGACGTCTGACTTACTCACCAGGCGATAGGCCACTTCCTTTCCTCTTTCTTTATGCAGGTCTATGGTAACACTTTTCTTATTGCGGTTAGCAGCCTCAAGCCAAATGTTATTCTCCCCCTGAATTTCCAAAGGAACGCTGCCTACCATTTTCATGTGTCGCACTGGGTCTCCAGTGCCTGGTTGTTCTATCTTTATCACCTCTGCGCCAAGGTCACCTAGAATGGCAGAGCCACCCGGTCCTGCATGGAACATTCCAAGCTCCAAGACCCGAATTCCTTCCAAAGGTCGCTTCATAAATTCACCTCCTAGAGGTTACCGAACATATGCTCAATTGTCCCTGTTACGGCACACGTGCATTTACAGCAGGGGATTGGTCTTTTTTGATGCAATGTTAGACAATCGTCTTTGGTAGTCTGTTTTAATGCTGCTGGATTTTAGAATTTTTTTGTGCTCAATTACATAGGATTAGCCTTGAATTAGCTCGCCTAGTGAAAGTCTACCCAAATAGTAATCTTATATCTAATATGGCGGAGGGAATGGGATTCGAACCCATGACCCCAATTTCTCGGGGTAACCGCTTAGCAGGCGGCCGCACTAGACCACTATGCGATCCCTCCATCCGAGTGGGAGATATCCCATCTAAATATATCATAGCATTTTTGTTGCTTTCAACTAAAAGAAGCGTAGGACACCTTTGTTGAAATAAACTCTTTTTGGTATGATGCGTCAGCAGAGGTCAGTCTATGACTACACCGCAAATCAACATCTCTATTAACCAGAAACTTAGGGTTTCACTTGATAAAAGCTGGATTAGGAGCATAGTTTTAGAGGTTTTTAAGGATGAGGGCATCGTGACACCGGTGGAGATAGGACTGGTTGTCACTGACAACGAGACAGTCCAAGAGTTAAATAGAACCTATCGAGATGTGGATGAACCGACAGATGTGCTCGCTTTTCATATGCCCTTTTATAATGAGCAAGAGCCTGAGCTACCTTTTGTAAATCCACCGGACGGTGTTCTCCATTTAGGTGAAGTGATGATTTCATATCCCAAAGCAGTCCAACAAGCGCAGGAGCACAGCCATAGCATAGCACGAGAGCTGGCACTGTTAATCATCCACGGTGTCCTTCACCTTTTGGGCTATAACCACGAAGAGCCTGGGGAAGAACAACGCATGAGGGCTAAGGAAAAAGAGATTATGCGCAAGCTATATACTGCCTGGAGTGATAAATGATACACCCTTACCGTATTTGGCAAGATGTCTACATTATAGGCAGTGCCGAAATATCACATCCCTATGATTGCTGTATCTATTTGGTCGATGCTGGGGAGCTCGTTCTCATTGATGCCGGCGCTGGAAAGAGCTTTAATCGTCTGGTGGACAATATTTTTGGCTTAGGTTTCGCTCCAGAAAGACTGAACTCATTAATTGCCACTCATTGCCATATTGACCACATAGGAGCCCTATCACAGTTCAGACAGGAATACGGGGTCAAAATAATAGCTCATAAACTGGATGCTCAGGCTATCGAGTCAGGTGTGGGGGTGGGCGCTGAGCTTTACGGAGTTGATTACCAGACATGTCGGGTGGAAACAAAATTAGAAAGAGCCAAACATAACCTTAGCTTTAGCAAGCACGAGCTGAAGACTCTTCACATTCCTGGCCATACTAGAGGTAGCATTGTCGTCTATACAGACATTGCTGGCAAACGAGTACTTTTTGGGCAGGATATACATGGACCTTATGAGGTCGCTTGGGGTGGGGACCCAAGCCAAGCAATTACTTCTCTTCAAAAGCTCATTGACCTTAGAGCCGATATATTATGCGAAGGCCATTTTGGTATCTATCAACCAGCTAGTAAAGTCAAAAGATACATAGAGAGCTATCTTTATCAACTTCAACAAAGGACTGGGCAGCGGCGTTAGACATCGCCTACAGCTTTATCATTCTTTGTTTTAGGCGACATTTCTCAGCAGTTACTATAGCCGTTATTTGAGAAACAGCAAGGTCTAGCTCATCTTTGTGGCTTAACACCACGTAGTCGAAAAGATGTAAACTTTCTAGCTCATCCCGGACTTTCTTTAGCCGAACGTCTAACTCTACGTCAGTCTCTGTCTTTCTTTTTTTCAAACGGTTGACCAGTTCTTGTATTGACGGGGGCATTACGAAGACAAATATAGCGTCGGGTAAGATTCGTTTGATGGTAGTTGCTCCTTGCACATCTACTTTAACAATCACATCTTGTCTTTGGTCCAATGCTTCTTTAATCTCCTGCCTGAGCACACCATAGTAATTATCATATACCTTTGCCCATTCCAGAAATTGGTTTTCTTTTATCCTTCGCTGAAACTCGTCCTCGGAAAGGAAGTAGTAATCTATGCCGTCTTTTTCTTCCGGCCGCTTTGGACGAGTAGTAGAAGTTACAACATAGTAGAAAGGAAATCCAGCCTGTTTCATCCTGGTAAGTATAGCATCCTTGCCTACCCCAGAAGGTCCAGAGACAACAACGAGCAGTGGATGCACAGTTCGAGTTAGCCTTGATTCATCACAATTCACTTTTCCTCCTCTATCTAGCGAGCCTTTCCAGTTCCTCCCAAAAACCCGGGTAAGATATCTCAGTCACGTGGGCTCTATAAATCATAGTTTCTCTCTTAGCTACCAAGCCAGCTATTGCCAAACTCATTGCCAGGCGGTGGTCGAAATGACTCTCGACTTCAGCCCCCGATAGGCTGCTACCACCGTGAATAAGCATCCCATCGGGCAATTCTTCAACCTTGGCACCAAGTCGGGAGAGTTCTCGCGCTGTAGTCGCAATTCTATCGGACTCCTTAACTTTCAACTCGCCGGCACCTCTGATTATAGTCTTACCCTTGGCTACACAGGCAGCTACAGCTAAGAGTGGTATCTCATCGATTAAACGTGGAATCATATCTCCACTGATTTCAATAGCCCTCAATTGACTGGATTCTACATACAGGTCAGCAACTGGCTCATTACCCTCTAATCGTTGATTTTCTTCTTTGATTTTAGCCCCCATAGCTTGAAGGGCATCTATAATTCCAGTCCGCGTCGGATTAACACCACAATTTCTTATCTTAACTCTGGCATTGGGATGGATAGCTCCAGCAACTAGCCAGTAAGCTGCTGAGCTGATGTCGCCAGGCACACAGAGGTCAACTGGAATCAGATGGGCTCTCAGAGGTTCTAAATAGATGCGACCATTATCGCTTTTGATTTCAACTCCCATCCGCCTGAGCAATCGTTCAGTGTGGTCGCGAGATGGCTGACGTTCCTCTATGGTAGTTTTCCCTTCAGCAAAAAGGCCAGCTAGCAAGACAGCTGATTTAACTTGAGCACTGGGCACACGCAAAGAGTAGTCTATACCGTGAAGTTTCCCACCTCTGATAACCAAAGGGGCGAAAGAGTCTTCACCACGTCCATGGATTTCTGCACCCATAAGTCTAAGTGGCTCAATCAGCCGTCTCATAGGTCGGGAACGAAGCGAAGCATCACCGGTAAGAATAGAAAGAAAAGGCTGTGTGGCAAGCACACCGCTAAGAAGACGTAGGGTAGTAGCGCTATTTCCAGCGTTGAGAACATTTGTAGGCTCGGTTAGGCCAGTGTCACCAGTTCCATGAATGACTATAGTTGGCCCCCCACCATGTTGACCTATGAGCCTTACCCCTAGAGCCTTTAAGCAATTCATGGTTGATTGGCAGTCCCTTCCAGGAGAGGGATTGCTAATTTTGCTACTGCCTAGTGCCAGACTGCTGAGTATCAGAGCCCGATGCGTAATAGACTTATCGCCGGGGATAGCGATTTCTCCGGCTAATCGTTTAGGAGACCTGACTATTTTTAACTGCGTCCTTCCAACCATTTCTGCCTCGCTTCACAGGCAAGGGCTAGAATCTTCTCTATCTCGCTGTTTTCATCAGCTACTAGCCTGCGTAGCCTTTGGAGTTCCTCGATGAATATATCAATCCATGAAATGATAGCATCTGGATTGCTAAGGCAGATGTGAGCATTAACCTCTGGGTTCCCTGAAGCCAAACGAGTTACGTCCCGATATCCACTAGCTGCCAGCCGTGCCATTCGCTGCCAAGAGGGATTTCTGGTAGTTACTGATACTAGTGCTGCCGACAATAACAACGGGAGGTGGCTAATGCCAGCTACTAAATTATCGTGTTCTGAAGCGCTAATGTTTAGGGGAACAGCCCCTAGCTTTTTTACCATGTCCGTTACAGTCTGTACTGCTGTTGGCTTTGCCTGTGGTGCTGGTGTTAGACAATAAGTGCAATTATGAAACAGGTCAGCTTTGGCAGCTCTGATACCGGATGTCTCCTTACCTGCCATGGGATGACCTCCAATGAAACTTATTCCCTGTGGTAGCACTTCCTTTGCCCATCGCATAACTTGTAACTTGGTGCTGGCAGTATCGGTGACAATAGAATTGATGGACAGGTCAGAAGCTATTTGCGAGAAGATATCTTTTATAGTTAGGACAGGCGTGGCAATGATAACGATATCAGCACCCTTGACCGTTTCTCTTATATCTGATTCAACTTTATTAACGGCCCCCAATTTAAGAGCTAAAGAGCCCGCTTCCTGGCGGCGGACATAACCAACTATTTCTGCCTCACGCCAATTGGCCTGTTTCAGAGCCAATCCGATAGATCCCCCAATAAGACCCAACCCAATGACAGCTATACGCATCGCCTTATTATAGCACTGCCTTGATTGGCTTGAGAACATATTTGAGAGAAAAAATCCTTGATTTTATCTCCAGCATCGGATATACTCGTCCTAGATTTGCTATAAATGATAGTCCCATAGTCAAATTCATCCTCTTAAACACTCTGCAATATGGCATGAAATTAGCTATTACCGGTAAGGGTGGTGTGGGTAAGACCACACTGGCAAGTCTTCTAGCTCGGATATATGCGAGTGAAGGCAATAAAGTTATAGCCATTGATGCTAATCCTGATGCTAACTTGGCTACGGCTTTGGGCATCAGTGCCGACGAAGCTCAACGTATAACACCTATTGCCGAGCTTAAAGATTTAATAGAGGAACGCACTGGAGCTAAATCAGGTAGCTTCGGCACTTTTTTCAAGCTTAATCCAAAGGTTGACGATATCCCTGAACAATTCTCCATCCAGAAAGATGGCATAAAGATTCTGGTCATGGGCACAGTTAAAAAAGGAGGTGGTGGATGCCTGTGTCCAGAAGGTGCGCTGCTGAAGAGCCTGGTCAGCCATCTGGTGTTAAGCAGGTCTGAAGTGGTCATTATGGACATGGACGCCGGGGTAGAAAACCTGGGACGAGGTACAGCTAAGGGAGTAGATGCTTTCATCATTGTAGTCGAGCCAGGACAACGGAGTTTCCAAACGGCTCGAGCTATTCGAGACTTGGCCAAAGACCTGGGTGTCAGGAGATGCTATATAGTTGGCTCGAAAACCCGCGATAATGGTGAGCGCCAGTTTATTATCAATAACTTACCTGATTTTGAAGTGCTGGGTTTTATTAACTACCATCCAGAAGTCGGTGAAGCTGACCGATTGGGAAAAAGTGTTTTTGAAACAGCTCCTGTAGCAGTGGCTGAAGTCAAAGATATAAAGAGAAAGCTAGAGCAAATCACAGCGGGGAAGCAACGTGGCTAAGAAAACCGTTCGGGATATGGCTGTCGAAGGTAAGAGAGTTTTAGTTAGGGTTGATTTTAATGTGCCTCTGGATATGAAGACCGGGGTTATTACTGATGACAGCCGCATTCGGGCTGCCTTGCCCACCATAAGATATCTGGTTGAACACAAGGCAAAAGTAATTCTGTGTTCCCACCTGGGACGTCCAGACGGCAAAGTAGTCGAGAAATTGCAAATGCAGCCTGTAGCACAGCGGCTTTCACAACTCATGAACCTGCCAGTAGCAACTGTCCCTGATTGTATTGGTGATGCCGCAGAAAAAGCAGTAAATGCTCTTAAAGACGGCGACATACTGCTTCTGGAAAACATCCGTTTTCACGCTGAAGAGAAAGCCAACGCCCCGGCTTTCGCCCAAGCATTAGCTAAACTGGCCGATATCTATGTGGACGACGCCTTTGGCACTGCTCACCGAGCTCACGCATCAACGGTGGGAGTAACCAGATATCTTCCGGCAGTTGCTGGTTTTTTAATGGAAAAGGAATTGGAAGCTCTTGGTAGTATTTTAACTAATCCTGAACATCCTTTCGCTGCCTTGCTTGGCGGTGCCAAGGTCAGCGATAAAATCAGTCTCATTCAAAATATTCTGGAAAAAGTTGACCTGATACTTATAGGTGGCGGCATGGCAGCTACTTTTCTAAAAGCCCAAGGCTATGAGGTAGGAGCTTCTTTAGTCGAGGCTGACAAACAAACTTTGGCTTATGAACTTGCAGAAACTGCCAAGCGAAATAGAGCATCTTTGCTCTTACCTACAGATGTTGTGGTGGCGAGTAATATTACTGCAGAGGCTACAGGTGAAGTAGTGCCAATAGCTAACATACCACCAAGCAAGTATATTGTTGACATCGGACCTGAGACTATTGAGCTCTTTTCCCAACAAATTAGAGGATGCCGAACAGTTTTCTGGAATGGACCAATGGGAGTTTATGAAATACCTCAATTCGCTCAGGGAACTAAGGCCATGGTCGAACTTTTGGCTGGCCTAAAAGCAACGACTATCGTTGGTGGCGGCTCAACGGCCGAAATCGTCGAAGAAATGAACCTCTCATACAGAATGACTCATGTCTCCACAGGTGGCGGTGCCAGTTTGACATTCCTGGAAGGCAAGACTCTTCCAGGAGTAGCTGTGCTGTTGGATAAGAAATAATGATTACTCTTGAGGAAATAAACCAAATCAGTGTAGTTTCACCATCCAAAATAGTGATGTTGGTCATTGATGGATTAGGCGGGTTGCCTGACCCTAAGACTGGCAAAACAGAATTGGAGACAGCCCATACTTCCAACTTTGACAGTTTAGCTGAGAACGGTGCATGCGGACTTATTGACCCGGTAAGCCCAGGGGTCACTCCGGGAAGTGGGCCAGGCCACCTAGCACTATTCGGCTACGACCCGCTCAGGTTTACCATAGGGCGAGGAGTTCTAGAGGCATTGGGAATCGGTTTTGAGCTTAAAGAAACTGACGTTGCTGCTCGAGGTAATTTCTGCACTGTCGATGACGATGGGGTTATCACTGACCGCAGAGCCGGTCGTATCACCACCGATAAATGTGCTGAGTTATGTGAGATGTTAAGCCAGATTAAATTGGAAGGAGTTGAACTCTTTGCTTTGCCAGTGAAGGAGCACCGGTTTTTGTTTGTCATGCGAGGCGAAGAATTAGCTGCAGAAGTGAATGATACTGACCCTCAAAGGATTGGTGTTGCCCCTAATATGGCCTTAGCTACAGAGTCCCAAGCGAAAAATACAGCGCATATTGTGAATGAGTTTGTTGATGAGGTTCAGGAAATCCTGGCAAGGCATCAACCAGCTAATATGATTCTCCTCCGCGGTTTCTCCAAACTGCCCGATATCCCGTCAATGGGTGAAATATATAAGCTAAAGCCAGCGGCTATAGCGTGCTATCCTATGTATAAGGGGCTTGCTAGACTGGTAGGAATGAAAGTATTCAATGCTGAAAATGGCATCGAGGAGGAGCTAAAGATTTTGGCAGATTGCTACAGCGAGCATGATTTTTTCTATATTCATGTCAAAGAGTCTGATAGTGCTGGCGAGGATGGTGATTTCAGCAGAAAAGTCAAAGTTATTGAAAGAGTTGATTACGCTCTACCCCAATTGCTGAAGCTGACGCCGGAGGTTATCGTCGTTACCGGCGACCATTCAACACCGGCCTTGCTAAAAGGGCATAGCTGGCATCCGGTGCCGATTTTGTTATATTCTCAATGGTGCCGGCGCGATAAGGCTAGAGAATTCTCTGAGTCAGCCTGCGCCTCAGGTGGCCTGGGTAGACTTCGTGGCACCGATATTATGTTAGTAGCTATGGCTAACGCCCTAAAATTAACCAAATTTGGAGCCTGATTATGCGAAAACCCTTAATTGCTGGCAACTGGAAGATGAATACCAATGTTGATGAGGCTATAAGTCTCGTCCGAGCTATGGTATCTGAGCTGGATAAGATAGCCGGCGTGGAAAAAGTGCTATGTCCACCTTTCATCTCACTAGCCACTGTGAAGGAGCTAGTCAAAAACACAAGTATCCAGCTTGGTGCCCAGAACATGCATTTTGAAGATAGAGGTGCCTACACCGGTGAAATCTCACCACTTATGCTTGTCAATCTGTGCCAATTTGTCATCCTCGGTCACTCAGAGCGCAGGCAGTATTTTGCCGAAACCGACGACGTTATCAACAAAAAAGTGAAGAAAGTCATAGAATTTGGGTTAAATCCTATTCTATGCGTCGGTGAAAGTCTGGAGGATAACGAGTCTGGTAGAACAGAACAAATAATAGCCAGACAGGTAAAAGCAGGACTATCGGGCATAAAGCCTGCTGGTCAGATGGTTGTCGCTTATGAGCCGGTCTGGGCTATCGGCAGCGGCCGAGCCGCCACAGGCAAGCAAGCCAACAGTACAATAAGTCTCATTAGAAGCACTATCGCCGGCTTCTGGGATAACAATACTGCTCAAGCAGTTCGCATACTTTATGGTGGCAGTGTCACCAGCAGCAACATCGCTGAATTTATCGCCCAACCTGAAATTGATGGTGCTCTGGTCGGTGGTGCAAGCCTCAAGGCTAACGAGTTTGTGGGCATCGTCAGTCAGACAGCTAGTCTTAAATCAACCCGATGAAATGCCTCGTTGCCGTTGTTGGCCCGACAGCAGTAGGCAAAAGCCAGCTCGCTCTACATCTGGCCAAAGAGCTCGATGGTGAAATAGTAAATGCGGATAGCCGACAAGTTTACCGCTATATGGACATCGGGACGGCTAAGCCTAGCCGCACCGAACAATCTCTGATTCGACATCATCTTATTGATATAATCAATCCTGACGAATCCTTCAGTTTAGCCATTTATCAGAAATTAGCTATCGAGGCGATTGAAGCCATTCAAAGGCGTAATAAGTTCCCCTTATTGGTTGGCGGCAGTGGCCTTTATATCTGGTCAGTGCTGGAAGGCTGGAGAATACCGCCGGTAGGCCCAAACATTGAACTCAGACACAGTCTTGAAATTAGAGCTAAGCAGGAAGGCGTCTATGCTCTTTACCAGGAGCTTCAAAAGGTTGACCCTGTGGCTGCAACCAAGATTATGCCGAATAATCTGCGCCGAATCATTAGAGCTCTGGAAATATATCAAGTAACAGGACAACCTGTCTCTCAACTATGGCAGAAGGAATTGCCGCCTTTTCAAGTTTTAATAATCGGATTGACTATACAGAGAGACGATTTATATATCAGAATTGACTCTCGTGTAGATGACATGATAAAACAAGGGCTAGTAGATGAGGTGGAAGATTTAATGGCTAATGGCTATGGTCTGGAGCTGCCTTCCATGTCCGGCATAGGCTATAAGCAGATAGGCATGTTTCTTAAAGGAAAGCTGGGTTTACCCGCAGCTATTCAACAGATGAAATATGAGACGCATCGCTTTGCTCGCCACCAATATGCCTGGTTTCATTTGAATGATGTTAGGATTCATTGGCTCGATATGTCTGAAAATGTTCAAAAAGAAGTAAGCAGGCTAGTGGGAACTTTTATAACTAGACACCAGAATAAATAGGTGAACAGTGAATTTCAGTAAACTACAGGCTACAGGAAACGACTTTATACTGCTGGACGCCCGAAATATGGAACGGGACTGGTCTAAATTGGCTCGAGATATGTGCCATCGCCAGTTTGGCATAGGTGCCGATGGCTTGCTCCTTGTGATAAGTTCAGATGTAGCTAATCTAAAGATGAGATTGTTTAACTCAGATGGCTCTGAAGCTGAGGTCAGCGGCAATGGCTTGAGGTGCTTCGCCAAGTATGTCATTGATAGAAAGATAGTTCCAGGACCAACCTTGACTGTGGAGACATTGGCCGGCATTAGAACCATCCGAGTTTCTATAGCACAGGGCAAAGTTAGCCGGGCTAAAGTGAATATGGGAACGCCACGGTTTAAGGCCGAAGATATCCCAGTCTTAGTAGGCAATCCGGAAAAGAATAGGGGAGAAGTTGACATAATACCAATATTGGATTATCCTTTAGACATAGCTGGTAGCAGGCTGAATTTGTCATTTGTATCTATGGGGAATCCTCATGCTATAAGCATCCTCTCTCAGCCGGTGGCCAATTTCCCACTTTCTGAAATGGGTCCTCAAGTGGAAAATCATCCTATTTTCCCAGAGCGGGTTAATTTCGAGATAGCCAGAGTTGTAAACCGCAACAAGATAGAAGCAAGAGTTTGGGAACGGGGAGCTGGTGAAACCCTTTCCTGTGGCAGTGGTGCCTGCGCCATTGCTGTTGTTGCCAGAGTGAGAGGGTATACAGGTGATGATGTTGACATAATGTTACCAGGGGGCAATTTGACCATAAGTTGGGATGGGGTAGGGGAGATATATCTCAATGGGCCTGTAGAAGAAGTTTTTACTGGAGAGTGGTTGAAATGAAACTTTCGCACCGTCTAGACAAGCTTCCGCCATATCTCTTTGTTGAAATCAACCGTAAAATTGCTGAGAAGCAAGCTAGGGGAGAGAATATAATCAGCTTTGCCATTGGTGACCCTGACATACCAACGCCAGAATACATTATCGAGCGTCTATGTCAGGCAGCACATGAACCGGTCAATCATCGCTATCCAGAGACCGCTGGACTGCCTGAGCTTTGCCAGGCAATCGCACGATGGTATCACAAGCGTTTTGATATAGCTCTCGACCCCACTAAAGAAGTACTGCCACTTATTGGCTCCAAAGAAGGCATCGGTCATATCTCTTTCTGTTTAATTGACCCTGGAGACATAGCTCTGGTGCCTGACCCAGGGTACCCTGTTTACTCTATGAGCACACTGCTGGCCGGTGGCGAGCCTTACTTCATGCCATTGACCGAGAAAAACGATTTCTTACCCGACTTGAAAGCTATTCCCGAAAAAATAACAAAAAAGGCTAAACTCCTGTGGCTGAATTACCCCAATAACCCCACAGGAGCCGTAACCAACCTTGATTTTTTTCAAAAGGCAGTGAGTTTCGCCAAGAAGCACAATCTGGCCATATGTCATGATGCCCCTTACACCGAAGTTGCTTTCGATGGATACCAGCCACCGAGCCTTCTGCAGGTGTCTGAGGCTAGAGAAGTTGGCATCGAGTTTCATTCTCTATCTAAAACTTACAACATGACCGGCTGGCGGATAGGCATGGCAGTAGGTAACGCTCAAATGATAGATGCTCTGTTTCGGTTTAAGTCTAACCTGGACTCGGGTATTCCACAGGCGATTCAGCAAGCAGCTATCAAAGCGTTAAATGGTCCTCAGGACTCCATTGTTGAGCACAACGCTATTTATCAGCGACGTCGAGATAAACTGGTTAAGGCTCTTAATAATATTGGCTTGAGAGCCAGATTGCCCAAAGCCAGTTTCTACATATGGGCCAGAATACCGGATGGATACACATCAGTGGAATTCACTGCTGAATTGCTAGATAAGGCAAATGTGGCGGTCACTCCTGGGGTTGGCTATGGTAATGGGGGCGAAGGTTACGTACGCCTGTCATTGACCTTGCCTGATGAACGGCTTGATGAAGGTATAAGCCGGCTACTACAGTGGCACAGAGATAAGGGAAATAAGTTAACATAATGTCTTGCTTGAACCATGCGACAAACCTTACTCAGCACTCAAAAAGAAGTAGAAAGAGCTTTACTGGTTGGGGTTGAACTCAAGGCCTCAGCCAGTAGCTGGCCTATTGACAGCTCTCTGGAGGAACTGTCTCTCTTGGCTCAGACAGCCGGAGCCGAGGTAATTGGTAAGCTTGCCCAGAAGTTAGAAAAGCCTTCTGCCACTCATTACGTGGGCAGGGGAAAGCTAGAGGAGGCAATTAACCTCAAGCAGCAATGTCCATATACTGTGGTCATTTTCAACGATGAACTGTCGCCGCGGCAGCAGAGGAATCTCGAGGATGCGCTCAAGGTTAAAGTCATTGACCGTACAGCACTGATATTAGATATCTTTGCCAAGCGGGCTCAAACTCACGAAGGTCAGCTTCAGGTGGAATTGGCCCAGCACCAATACCTTTTGCCACGCCTTGCTGGCCAATGGAGTCACCTTGAACGTCTCGGTGGTGGCATAGGTACCAGAGGGCCCGGAGAATCGCAGTTGGAGACCGACCGGCGTCTCATCCGCAAACGTATCCACCGTCTCCAAACTCAAATTGAGGCAGTAAGACGCCATCGAGCGCTTTATCGGCAAAAGCGCAAGAAAAGCCGTATTCCTATTGTTGCCTTGGTCGGCTATACCAATGCTGGCAAAAGCACCTTGCTCAATGCCTTGAGCCAGGCTGATGTACTGGTAGAGGACAAGCTTTTTTCCACGCTTGATCCGGTGACACGTCGTCTGGTTTTGCCCAATGGCCAGCAATTCCTGCTCACCGATACCGTCGGTTTTATCCACAAATTGCCGCCATCCATTGTTGCTGCCTTCCGAGCCACGCTGGAAGAGTTAACCGAAGCTGACCTGATTGTGCATGTAGTTGACATAACACATTTTAATGCTGCTGAGCAGTTCCAGACAGTAGGGCAAATCCTGGCTGAGCTTGGTCTTCAATCCAAACCTCGGATTACAGTGCTCAATAAGATGGATTTAGCTCTGAAAGACCTGACAGAATTAGATACTCTGGAAATGCCAGATAAAATGCCGGGTGATACCATAGTGCCGCTCTCTGCTCTGAAAGGCTGGGGACTGGATAGGCTGTTGGGTACAATAGCCACCCATTTAGGCCAGAGTGCCCGCAATAATGCGAAAGCGAATGAAGAAAATTAAGGAAATCAGTAAATTCAGTCTAGGGCGTCAATTTTGCTTGTAAAAGAACATAGCTGGGTGCGTAGTGGTGCGACACAGAACCCTAAACGACAAGACAAGAATGACTTGACATTTAAGTGCAGGTGTAATAATATACCTTAATGTCGCAAAAGTTACATTATGCGACATCAATGAACTTAGGAAACCTGTATGATTAAGGCCAAGGGCGCTCGGCTGGCATATCTAGCTGGTTTTTTTGACGGTGAAGGCTGCGTAACAGTAGTCAAAGGCAAAAATCACTTAGGCAACATCCAATACAGCTTGAGGGTGATTGTATCTAACACCAACGAGTACGTACTGAAAATGTATCAGTTTTCTTTTGGTGGGAGAATACAAAAACACAAACACAACAAACCTAAATGGCGCGATTGTTATTTCTGGCAATTAAGCTCTACGCAGGCTTATACCTTTTTAAAATGTGTGTACCCTTACCTTACATTAAAGAAATCCCAGGCAGATTTGGCTTTTGAGTTTCAGGAGAATCAATCCAAGTATGATGGCTCTAATCTCAAGTTAAACGATAGAGAGCTATCAATTCGCGAAGCACAGAGAATACTGATGCAAGATCTGAAAAGGCTGTAGAAGGTATTAGTGATGGCTAGTGAAATGAAGTCCCTCATCTCCGATTTTTTGCAGTACCTCATTATAGAAAAGTCTTGCTCCCCGCTCACTATCCGTCAATACAAACACTATTTAGGTCGCTTTTATTCATGGGCAGTACAGAATAATCCATTTTTTGAACTAGATGACATAAACCAAGAGTTGGTAAGACAGTACAGATTGTATTTAGCTCGCTATCTCAATAAAAATAGCACACCGCTGAAACGCATTACCCAAAACTACCACATTATTGCCCTGAGAGCTTTCCTGCGTTATCTAACGGTTCAACGCAATATGACTACCCTATCACCAGATAAAATTGAACTACCTAAGCAAAGCCAACGTTCAGTTGCCTTTCTGAACTCGGAGCAGCTAGAAAGACTGCTGAACAGCCCCAAAATATCAGACGAGGCTGGGCTTAGGGACAAGACAATCTTGGAAACCCTGTTCAGCACCGGACTCAGGGTTTCAGAGCTAGTACGGCTGAACCGTGACCAGATAAACCTGAAGCGTAAAGAATTTGGCGTCAGAGGTAAGGGTGACAAGCCTAGAGTAGTCTTTTTATCAGATACGGCCGTACACTGGTTAGAGCGCTACCTGCAAACAAGAAAGGACAACTTCAAACCTCTGTTTATCCACTACAGCGGTAGAGTTGATGCCACAAAGGATGGCGAGAAGATGCGCCTTACCGCAAGATCTATTCAGAGAATTGTTGAAAGGTACGCCAAGAGATGCGGTTTACCAGTCGAAGTCACTCCGCACACATTGAGGCATTCTTTCGCCACAGACCTGCTAATTGGTGGTGCCGACCTTCGCTCTGTTCAAGAAATGCTGGGACACGAGAGCATCCGAACAACACAGGTCTATACCCACGTCACCAATAAACACCTGAAAGAAGTTCACGAGACCTTTCACAGCAGAAATAGACGCCAAGAGTAAGGAGAGGCAAGCACCCAGGAAATTCCATCCTTTGGTGAGACAAACATCGACTGAAGCCATAATAGCATTATGTCAAGCAGATGTATCTATCACCTTTTGTCTCTTAAAACGTCCTCGACTACCCTAACCAGCTCGCTAAAATTCAGAGACTTCGCTGGGTAAGGTTGTCCTGATAAATCGAGAAGGTTCCAGTGATTTCTGTTATCGTATCTCCGGTAATTAATGTCCATCTCTTTTTACTGTGGTCAAGTTTTAATGATAAAGATATGATTGAAAGTCATGTGAAAAAACCAATTTACAGAGAGCTCTAGTTGTTATGTCAAGTGACCTAATCCCCTAGCCATTGCTAACGGTGGGATTATCCTGGCTGAAGATGACAGTATGGTTATCTATTAGATAACTGCCAGGATAAAGCGTAGCTAGAACGATTTTAAGGGGTCTTACCTCAAGCCCTGTGGGATCCCTTGCCTACATGAACATGTTCAGGTTGTGGCTTCATGGCTTTATGTTTTTCGCGATAGAAATAAGCGCTATTTAATCATACTGCAGTAATATCTATTTCATACCGATGTTATACCAGTATTAGTTTAGTGCGGCGTAGGTAATTATTCGCTATAATTAACAGGGGGCAAAAAGATAAAATGGCTAAATATGAAGTTGTCATAATAGGCGGTGGCCCAGCCGGGCTTACTGCTGGTCTATACACATCCCGAGCTGGTCTCAAAACGCTGCTCATGGAGCGTGGTTTGTTCGGCGGCCAGATAGTTAATGCTCGGCAGGTAGATAACTATCCTGGTTTTCCTGAAGGTATATCTGGCTTTGACCTTGCTGCTCTTATGCACCAGCAGGCGATTAAATACGGACTGGAAACCGCTAATACTGATGTCACAGCCATTAAACCCGGCCATACTTACAGTGTTGTTACCACCGAGGGCAACTTTGAAGCTCAAGCGGTAATCATTGCTGCTGGTTCGGAACATCGAAAGTTGGGCGTCTCCGGCGAGGAGAAGCTTGTGGGGTTTGGTGTTTCTTATTGTGCCACTTGCGACGGCTTCTTTTTCCGTGGCCAGGATGTGGCAGTGGTAGGCGGTGGCGATACTGCCATCACCGATGCTCTGGAGTTAAGTCAGTATGCCAGTAGTATTTACCTAATACACCGACGAGACCAGCTCCGTGCTGGACAAGTTCTCCAAGAGCGAGCCTTGGCTCAGCCTAAATTGAAGTTTGTCTGGGATACAGTGGTCGAAAATATCACCGGAGATGACAAAGTAAACGGGCTCAGGTTACGCAACGTCAAAACAGGTGAGATTTCTAACCTATCAGTGGCTGGTGTCTTTGTTGCTGTAGGACTTGAACCTAACAGTCAATGCTTTGCTGACATTGTGAAACTCGATGAAACAGGACACATTATAACCACCGAGTTCATGGCTACCTCAGCCTCTGGCATCTTCGCCATCGGTGACATCCGTAAGAACTCAGCTCGCCAGATAGCCAGTGCAGTCGGCGACGGTGCTACTGCCGCTATAGCCGCCTTCAAATACCTCCGCGAAAGAGGCTGAGTTTTCCTTTATGACCAGCCATCATATTCGTCGCTCAACTCACCCACAATCCACTTGCCCCTCTCAGTACTGCCCCAAGTAGCATATGTGGTCCGAGGGGCGCCGTACTTCTTAATCAGCGCCCGCACTGTCTCTCTAAAGACCTGCTCATCCTCAGCCGATACCGTAACTACTGTTTGAGTAATGTCCTCAATGGTACTATCCATGGTCTCCTCTCTTATTACACCGTCAACCTCCTGATAATTCCTGCCCACTACTTCATCTATCGATATACTTACTTTGTGTTTCTTAGCTACGCTATCGAGGTCAGATTTTTTGATTGGCACAAAGGGGCCAGCACTGGGTCCCAGAGGATACCATCTTATCTTGGCCATGATTTCTGACATGATGTTATCCCCTCCCCTCAGGAATCACGGGCTCGCGGTCAATACGCAGATAGTCTCGATACTTCCTCCGTTTTTCTTTTAGAAGTGGCCATGTTTTAATGAAGTAGTCCTTGGATGGCTTTATTTCGTAGGTGAAATGACGGTAAATGTTCTCCTCTGAGAAACGATGCCATTTAACCTGCTCCTCAGGGAAATGAACCTTGATTTTGCCACTTTCAATACTGAGCTTACCTCTGATGCCACAGAGGCCACACTCCACAGTCTGGTTATCTTTGAGAATATGAATGTTGCGGTCATGGCAGATAGGACATATCCCCGGCTCACCACGATATGTGACATCCCCGGTTTTAATTGCTTGAGCCAATGTAATCCCGATTTTGTGCGCTCTGTCTAGTGCTCTTTGGTTGTCTGTCGCCTCGCTCATACCCTGAATGTGAATAAGTGCCCGGTCTATGACTGCCATTCCCAACTCAAGCATCATTAGATTCGGCTGAAGAAAGGCGTAGGATGTCCATCCCCGCGTCGCATAAGGAATAATGATAGCCGCTGGCTTTTGCCTCATCGTGGTCGGAGGTGGTGAACTCATCAACACAAACAGACGGTCTATAAACCGCCTCACGATTGCCGGGACTTCCAGTAAGTAGCAAGGGGCGCCGAAAATAAGCCCATCGCACTCATAGATTTTCTCAAGCAGGTAGTTGTGGTCGTCTTTGTCTTTAAGTGCGCAGCCTGTGCCTCCAAATAGGCATGTCGCCAATCCATCACAGGGAAGTATGTGATAATCTGTCCACCGCAGAATATCGGCCTTGGCGCCCTGTTCTTCAGCACCCATCAGTGCTTCTTTAACCAATATCTCCGTGTTCCCTAACCGCCTATGGCTTGCTACGATGCCTAAAACCTTCATTACCGTCAGCCTCCTTTCACTTCATATTTCACTTATCGGTGTGCCTAGTATCTTATGAAACGCCTAAGCCTTTGCATTCTGCCCATGCGTCCTCGGCATGTAGATATCCCAGGATAGCGTGGCTAACGACGTATCTAATCGGCTCGGGTGGCCAAGGTATAACTCTACGTCCCACCGGGAAGGAATCAGTCCACTCGGTCTTCCTTTCCAACAATAAATCAGCCAGAACCTGACCATTCAGGTGCATCAGTGAGACGCCGTGTCCCATACAGCCCAGACTATAGACAGCTCGATGGTCTCCCAGATAACCCAGAGCTGGCGTCATATCAATCGGTACAGATACTGGTCCGCCCCAACGGTCAGCAATCTTGACGCCTTTTAGAGACGGGAACAATTCGATGATGTCCCGCTCTAGCTCATCAAAGATACGTTCATCAAAATCCTTATCCATATTGTGGCCGAAGGTTAGTGTTATGTCTCTTCCGCCCATAAGCAAGCGATTCTCAGCAGTCAGTCGGTAATAGTGGACAAGATTGCGGTAATCCTCAATTCCCTCACGACCTTTCCAGCCGATTGGAGCTAGTTGCTTCGGCTTAAGCGGTTCGGTCAGGACGATATATGTCCAGACCGGCACCTGCTTGCGACGAAGTTGAGGGATAGAGAGCGAGTAGGCGTTGGTGGTCAGAGCAATCTGCTCAGCAGTGATACAGCCTTTGGGAGTCTTGAGGCGAAAAGTATGGTCAAGTCGCTGAATCTCAGTCACCGGCGTGCGCTCATAGACTTGGGTGCCGAATTGCATTGCTACACGCTTCATCTCGCGCACCAGCTTTGCTGGGTTCAGCAGCGCACACCGCGGCTCCCACCATGCTCCTAAGTACAGTGGTGAGTTTACACGTGCTCGAGTAGCTTCAGCATCAATCCACTCAATGTCTTTGAGTCTCAACGACCTCACCAGTTCAACTTCCCCGCGGATGCGCTTTATATAGGCTGGCGTTGTCGCTACACGTAAAAATCCAGTGCGCTCGTACTCACAATCCAGGTTATGTTCAGCTACCAGTTCACCGACAAGGTCAACTGCGCGTTCCATGTAACGGTGTGACTGCCTGGTCTTTTCGGGGCCGAACATGGCTTTGGTCAGCGACATCATCAGACCGAAAGTAGTCATGGCAAACCCGGCATTGCGGCCCGAAGCACCGAAGCCAATCACTTCACTTTCCAGCACCGCTACATCTAATGAAGGCTCAGCCTTTTTCAAGAAATACGCCGTGGCAACACCGGCAAAGCCACCACCTACAACAGCTACATCACATTTCAAATCGCCGGCTAATGGAGGACTTTCCTGGTACGGGCCGGAGTTAGCCAGCCAAAAACTCTTGGTCTCATAGTCTTTAGCCATTTTCCCCTCCTAGTCTGGTCTTTCTTACGTGTCGGCAATTATCAGATAGTGGGCTCGGCAGGGTTCGAACCTGCGACCAACCGGTTATGAGCCGGCCGCTCTGCCACTGAGCTACGAGCCCATAGAAAATGAGGCTTGCAACAAGAAGTTGCGCTGTCCTCGTACTTCCGAAGCTTCAAGGATAGTATATCATAGCATCACAATAGTTTGAAGAAAATTCGCCCTCACAGCAAAACAACTTGACAGCAGACGCTCACCAATTTATCCTTGTGTTGATAAATAGGCCTATAGCCCTATTTATTGGTATTTTTTCAGTCAGGAGGCAGCCGATGATAGCATATTCCACAATAACTCTGGCCAAAGCTGAAAACATTGCTACTCTTACCCTCAATCGCCCGGAAAAACTTAACGCACTTAATGAGACGATGGCTGCTGAACTTCTTGATGCAGTCACCCAGGTCGAGCAAGATAGTGATGTCAGGGTGTTAATCATCACAGGAGCTGGTCGTGCTTTTTGGGCTGGAGCTGATGTTAAGGAGCTCTTCCTAACGGGGATAGAGCAGAGAAAACGCAGTGAGGAAAGCTTTGATATCATCAGTTGGCTTGAAAGACTATGTCTCCAGCTCAGGAATCTTGCCCAGCCGACAATTGCCGCGATAAACGGTCCTGCTGTCGGTATTGGAGTTACCCTGCCTTTACAGTGCGATATCAGAATTGCTTCGGATGAAGCACGGTTCTCAATGCCTTTTGTCCGACTTGGCTTAATTCCAGAATTCGGCTCAACCTATGCCCTAACCCGACTTGTCGGAATAGCCAAGGCTTGCGAGCTGATTTTTACCGGCAAGTTTATTGAAGCTAAAGAGGCCAAAGAGATAGGTTTGGTCAACGATGTTGTCCCTACAGCCGACTTACAAAAAACTACCTTTGAGCTGGCAAAGACCATAGCTCAAGGTGCACCTCTGGCTATGCAAATGGCTAAGAAAGGACTCTATCAAGGTCTAGACACGGCCATACAGAGTCAATTGCGCTATGAAGACCTGGCATTTCGTCTCCTCTTGCGGTCTGAAGACCACGAGGAAGGCGTCAGAGCATTCCTGGACAAAAAACAGCCAAGGTTTAAAGGTAAGTAATATTATCTTGCTCCCAGGCTTGCTTCCAAACTTGACTAAGCAGAGATGCTGTTATAAAATTAGCAGTCGAAAAATGTGACTGCTAATTTGTTTATCGGCAACAACTGTATGAAGCTATGACCACAATTTTTTTCTCTATTAGAGGATTACGAAATGCCAATTTACCAATACCTGTGCCCGAAATGTAACTTAAAATTCGAGCTAAAACGAAGTTTCTCCGACGAATCTATAGTAGTCTGTCCCAAATGCCAGAACGGAGCCAGTCGACTTTTTGCTCCAGTGCCTATAATCTTCAAAGGTTCTGGCTTTTATGCTACTGACAATAGGAAAGGCGTATCTGAGGACGCTGGTAAGGAAGACAAGAAAGAAGACAAAAGTGGGGCTGAGAGTGCGGAGAAGTAGACATGAAGTGTCCAGTCTGCCACAAAAAAGCTAGCACCAGAATCTATTACTGTGCCCGATGTGCTACTTATGTGCACGTCACCTGCTGGAAAAAACATGCTGCTGTGGCACATAAACATTAGCTTCACTCTCTAACGACTTAGGGGCATGCTTTACCTCACACATTGGGTACATGGCTAGGCGCTAGACACAGGATGTATCGTGCGTTCTTGCCAGGCAATTTTTCCTGTGCTACACTCTGATTGTGTCCCTGTAGCTCAGTGGACAGAGCGGCTGCCTTCTAATTCTGGGCGAGGCGTCCCAAGGTATCACTTTACGTTCAAAATAGAACTGTTGTGTTAGTTGTCCAAAACCCGTTTTGTATCTAAAATGCCATTTGATGACAACCGGTGTTTTTTAGTTTAACGCCAAATTAACGCCAAAATTCTACCTCCGGTTTGAGCGTGGCATGGTGATTATTTAAAGATTTTTCCCTCGGTCAACATTGCTGGTCGGTCAAGTACTTCCGTCATCATATACAACCTTCTATGCCTCCTAATCAAATGAGACATATGACACTTTCGAGCCAACTTGATGGCTGAAGTCATGCGGTACTAAAATTGTAGTATTGGCTTCATGAACCCTTATTATTCGGGTAAACTAATGGTAACAACTGTTGAGACCCCGGTGCAAAATATTGTGGAAAAAGAGGAGGGAGAATATGTTTTTGTCTTTACGGAAGCGTCCTCAAAGGGGTATGGGGTATCTTACACTGCGGTCATAGGTGAGAAAACATGCATAGACAGGAACACAAAGGCAATTGTCGCCATTGAAAGTGATTTAATGAGCGGTGGATTGTACATAATCAGTATTAGCTCGTCCAGCCTTTGTTCCAGGGCTTATGGTGGCACTGTGGAATTCAACAGAAGTGGTAACACATACTTTGCTGCGGTATTTCCCGACTGGTCTATTCCGGGGCGACTGCCACCGGCACAGCGCTGGAGGTTTAGATACATTGCCTTCGAATACCCAAGAGGGGGAAAGAAA
>VGNY01000031.1 GCA_016865895.1 Chloroflexota bacterium
CTAGGCATCTTTTAGAAGTAAAATCTGTAATCTCTGAAGCACCTTCCCTCAGTATGCATCATGCATCCCGCTACTTGAGGAGTGACACTGTATTTTATTCCTAGACTGTCGAGCCAGCCTTCAATCCTGTCAAAAATGCCACACTGGTAGTGGTCGATCGCACCAATTCGCTTTATTCCCTCATAGGCGAAGCAACTCTTCATCTCACCGCGAAGAACGTTTTCTGAAGGGAAACTATAGGTTTGCTTCATGAAATCCCCTTTGATTGTGCCCCAGGCCACCTCGATTAGCAATTTGAGATCTTCAGATGTTTCCACCTTATCTATGCCTGCAGCCTTTTGAATTCTTTTGATTTCTATCTTTCCCATCGCTCTGACAGCAGCTTTGTTTATCTTGTTCGTCCTCTCAATGCCACATTCCTGTAGACAATGATAGAACCACATCGCGTCATGAGTCATCCAGTTCTTGATTAAGATTTCCTTTAATTCCTTTTTCCTGAGTGTTTTCATACTCGGTGTTTCTTCTATCCTGGGAACGTTAAAAAATTTCCTCGTTTTCAATCCCAAATCTATACTCTCATACACATTTAGTTGAGTATGTGCAATTTACTACCTCTTGCGTTCTTCTGCTCGCAGCTCCATAACAACGTGGCCCCAGCCACCACATTTCAACCCCACATCAGAGCAACCTACCCTCTTGAAGCGCATCTCATTGGGGTCAACGCCGGCATAGATTAGCTCATTTGCTGTGTAAATTAACGTTGCCACTGGAATCAAGGCGAAGACGCAGACCTTCTTGGGACAGAGCTTGGTCAAAAGATTGCCATGCCCGCCAATGTAGAACTTATCGCCCACCTTATGCTGACTGTCACACCCGTGCGCCTCAACCACCTCGGCAACAAACGTCTTGCTCAGCAACGCTGATGTTTTAGAGATAACATCTATATTTCGGGGGTCACTTTTGAACTGCTTCATTTCTTCATCACTGTAACCCAGGTGCTTTTGCAGAGGCTTCCATACATCTTTGCTAACTTTCATTCCGTGGCCTCCTTTTTATAACGTTTTGTTATTGCCAGCATAACAAAGCACAACAGACTTGTCAATAGAAAATATAACAATTTGTTATTAACGTTTTATTTTTTAGCTAAATATTACAAATTGTGATAAAATTCAGGTATGGTTTACCGCGACATCGGCATGCGGCTCCAGCAGGCCAGGCAGGAACTTGGTCTTACCCAAGAAGAACTGGCAACCAGACTGGGCTGCACACAGGCAGCATTATCAAACTATGAGCTGGGCAAGAGGCGACTTCACCTTGCCAGCCTGGAGCAAATCGCCCAGACTCTGGGCAAACCACTGAGCTATTTCATAGAATCACCAACCGGCTCCGAGGAGGAAGGTATTAGCCATATAATTTCGTATCGTGCCAGATGACGCTCCAGTAGGAATTGCTAAACAACCCTATTTTTTGCGCTCTTCCACTCGGAGTTCCATAACGATACGTCCCCAGCCACCACATTCCACGCCGACATCGGAACAGCCTGCCCGCTTGAATCTCATCTCATTAGGGTCAACGCCGGCATAGATTAGCTCAGTCGAGGCTTGAATTAGCGCCCCTACTGGGCTCAGAGCGGCCATGCAGATTCTCTTGGGACAGAGCTTGGTTAAAAGATTGCCTGACCCATCAAAGTAGAACTTATCGCCCACCTTGTGTTGGCTGGCACACCCGTGTGAGTCCACCACCTCCACCACAATCGTCTTGTTCATCAATGTCGCTGCCTTGGAGATAACATCTTCGTTTCTCGGATTTGCTCTGAATTTCTTCATCTCTGCATCGGTATAACCTAAAAGCTTTTGATAGAAGTCCCACGTTTCTTGATTGACCTTCACTTTTAACCTCCTCAAACATATTTTTTTCTTGTCATTCTGAGGGAGCGAAGCGACCGAAGAATCTCGGGGCCCTTCGCTTCGCTCAGAGTGACAGTCTAACCTCAATAAACAACCTTGTTTCTTATATCAGGACTCCGCTCTTGTGACCTGAACAACACTGAAATTACGACTACCATTATCCCGGAAACCAAAAAAGCGATGCCGTACATCCGCATGGGAGCGGTGAGGTCGCTAGCCAACTGGGGCAACTTTGTTTGAAACCCGGAGAGGGCGCCAAGCCCACCAGCAAGACCGCTAACAACCTGGATAATCAATACATCAAGCAGCGAACCTAAGATGCAGGCCACACCGACAAGAATGAAGGTTACACCTATAGACCGCGTAATCGGCTTCGGCTGCCACCAGTGTACCAGGGCTATGAGCAACACCAGCAGAACAGCCAGCCCAATCAACCATTTATAAGCGGTATCTATGTAACGGATAATCTGCTTGACTTGTTGAATCTGTGCCGCAATCTGGGAACTTACAGAGGCTTCACTGAATTGGAAACTGCCTGGTATGGCCTTGTCGATTTCGACATACATCTGTGCCATATAGGCATCTATCTGACTTTGGGAAGCTCCCTGCAATTCCGGAGGCAGCGACTTAAGCACAGCCTCTCTTAAGTTTTCTTTGACCACAGACCTTACTTCCTCCAGCGATACAGTCACATTTAGCGCTTGGGCTCCTTTTAGATAGCCCCATACGCCATGTACAACAGTGCTAGCTTGTTGTTCCAGCCAGGGCTTTAGTTCACTGAGCGCCTTATCCACAGTATCGGCATCAATGAACTGCTGGTCAGGTAACATACCTTTCGCCTGCTCAATTACCACTGAATAGACATCGAGTTTATCCAGCTCAGTAGTAACGAAGTCTGGATTGAGAAGGGTCAGATTTAAGGTGATGATAAGACCCAGGAAGACCAGGACATCGAACAGCAGAAAACAGAAAACCCCTGAGAAAAAACCCCTGACAGCCTTCATCGAACTGTGGGCTAATTATTGACCATAGACACTTTTGGAGTCAACTTCGCTCAAAAGGAACAATTTCACATGTATATCATTTCTTATGCGTCGCCCGCCCACGGGCGACCATGAGCATTGTTCCAAGCGTCCCCGACTACAGGTGACCGCGAGCATTGAACCTCATGCTATTTTAACTATCGGAATGCCGACATCTTCACCTGTAAAGTAGTATTTAGCGCTGGAGAAACGATAATCTTCAATCTTTATCTTTTCCTACTGAGCGTCATTTGCAAGCGCTGCGAAATAATCTCAATATCAAGGGGGGCTTTCTCCTCTCCAGCAATTGGTTAGTAATTACTCAAACAGTAATGTATGCGGTGAAGATGTTCTGTAGATTGACAAACATGAGCGAATGCGCTTATAATTAACCCAATGGAGATTCGATTCAGCCGTCATGCCAAGAACAAGCTAATGTTATATAAACTAACTATAACAGATGTGAAAGAGGCTATTAACTCAGGGGAGCGGTTGAAACAAGGAGATAAATTAGAATCGCAATATGGGAAGCTCAGAGTAATGTGGATTATGGTAGGCTCATATGCTCTGGTGATAACCTTAATTAGGACCAGATAGAGGTGAAACATGGTAACAAAAGCAAGATTACATGAGATGCCAAGAGGTGCTCTGAAAATTGAATATGAGCCCGAGGTTGATGTTCTCACTATTTTTCTTCAGGAACCGGAGACGTTATTGAGCTATGGTAATGAGATAGAGCCTGGGGTGATATTAAACTATGCTGAGGATGGTAGTCTTTCTTCGGTAGAAATCATGGATGCAAGTAAGCGTTATCCTTCGGGACAGTTGGCAGCTTCCAGCGTTGATGAGTTCATCGACCTAAAAATGGCATCAAAGCTGGCGGGAATTGCGCCAGTTACCTTGAGAACACAGGCTGAGAAGGGAAGACTCTGGGCGTTAAGGCTTGGTAGCCGGTGGGTAACTACACGTGAACGACTTCAACAGTATATCGACAGCCGGGCGAGGAGAGCTAGAGTCTAGTGGTTCAAGAGTCGAAATAGGCTCACCCGTCCTTACTGGGAATGACCCGTGGGCGGGTGGCACCTAAAACAAGCTACATATGCGATTTAGACCACCTATTCCAGTCAGTTTGGTAGCGGGAGCTGGATTTGAACCAACGACCTTCGAGTTATGGGTTCGAATCTGGGTTCATCGCCTTCCGCTTCAGTTCGTACAGCCAGTTCACAAATATATCGGCACATTTTTTCTCTAAATAGTCTTTTTCCGTTCGTAAATCCCTCTGTTCCATAGTTCATAAATCCACAAAAGGCTCAATACTTAGTCTTTCCATTAATGTATTTATCAACTCAAAAGCCTCTCTCTGAATACGTGCTCTTTCTTCTTGGTCTTTTAATTCGCTAAAATCTGCCACGGCAACTGGTCCTATCGAATTAATGTCAATAAATTTAGCACGTATTTTCCCTAGTCCTTCTTTCGCTAACCTATTTTTTACTAGAGGTTCTACATCTTTTATTAAGGCTGGTAGACCACCTGGATAGTGGCGACAGCAGAAATAAATATCCAGGGCATCTTTCTCATTCATTCTGTCCCAGAGTGCCATGCCTTTTGTTACAAGATAAGGCCCGATAGAAGGTATTTTGACAATTACCTCGTTTACCGCCCCGTTTGGTAAAGTGCCCATCAGCTTAACTTTCACAGGGTTGTTAAAAACAAGGTCACACCCTCTGGCTTTTCTGGCTTTAGCATCTTGGACATTCTGGTGCCGGTGCCTCCTGCCTGTCCCACCATATTCTCCAGCTAAAAGGTCAATTTGCACAGTGATTTTCTTCCCAGATTCACTATCTATATCTCGGTAAAAAATATAGGGTTGCTCTCCCTCTTTCTGATAATAACTTCTGGATTTCAACGTCTTTATGATTGTTTTGTAGGTATCGTCAGTGATGTGTTTATAGTCTATAGCGAGGTCTATGTCCAAAGTGCCAGGGTGTTTTTCTTTAGCGGACGGAATAAGAAGAGGCGGAACGTTCCCTCCAACTATAACAATGTTGTCCCGGAATTCTCCTAAAACTGTCATAACTTCCACTAACACAGAAATACAGGCTTGGACTTCCGGTTGGCTATAATCGCTCTGTTTTACCATTGTGGCTTTATTCTCTGCTCGAATAAAAATTTAGCGGATTCCTCTCCACGCCCTTTGTATCCAACAAGGTCAAGATAGAGTTGTACGTCACTAGTAACTTTCATATCGTCGATTTCCCTAATCCCATAGAAAACGCCTTCATCATAGGGTTCGAGTATGCTAAAGTTAGGTCCTGACGATACCTCCTTGAGCCCTAACGAGTCCGCGACCCCTCGAATATTTCTGCAGACATAAACAAAGCCTCTCGTATATCTCGCAAAAGGTGCTACCAATGCGGCACCAGAAAAAAGTGTCAAAGCATAAAGGATAGCCCTCTGTTCACAATACTGGGCAAGCCTGCGCTCTAGTTCCTTGGGCTCGTCCAAACTAAAATAATCATATACCTTGTTTTTTCGAAAAGAGTAGTTATTTGCCCACTGTTCTAATAGGTCTATCGGACGATTAAGAATTATGCCTCTATCTCTCTCGCTGGCATATTCCAAATCAAGGAGACGCTCCTTTACTCTTGAAGCTAAACCAAGACTTACATTTGCTTCTTTTGCCAACTCCTGTACCTGCCAGGACCGTTTAGGACTATTGAACATCACTCTTAGAATACGGCTTGACTTCGGGCTAAAGATAGAGCGAGCTTGTCGTTTTTCCACGATAGGATTAGGGTAATTTTTTCTTTCTATATAAACCTTGTCAAAGTTGAGAAAGCAGTTTCCAGCCAGATCTATATAGCCCACACTATTCTGCTTGCAAAGGCGCGCTGTATCGTAACTAATGTACGGTGCCGCAACTACGGCGTAGGCATCCTTAACTCGACCCAAGTATTCCTTGAGTTGCTGAATGGCTGACCGTATCAGCCTGGGTTCTCCTAAAGACTTCACCTCTACTAGCACTTTGAGAAGGCTATTTTCCACTTTAACCTCGACCAGGAGGTCAACCCGGATACCAGCCAAAGACGCCTCGAGGACAGACTGGCCGACCTCTATAAATGGAACGCCACGCAGAGTCTGCCCAAGCTCGTCATTTATTTTGGTTAGAACCTCTTGCTCTCTCATTGTATTTCACCGTTATAGGCAACTTCACCGTATGGTGAAATTATACATTTTAGTGAAAGCATTGTCAAGTTTTTTCGTTGGATAACGGTATTTCACCAATTGGTGAAACGCAGCTTTCGAGTTAAAGATCGTGCGAACGAAATCCTCAAAAGGTGTAGCAAGTAACGTGGACAAATTGGTGCCAAAATTAGCTACGGTTTGCAAACTTTTGCAAGCAGTGGTAGCTTGTTGTTCCAGCCAGGGCTTTAGTTCAGTGAGCATCGCGTCCACAGTCTCGGCATCAATGAACTGCTGGTCAGGTAACATGCCTTTCGCCTGCTCAATTACCACCGAATAGACATCGAGTTTATCCAGTTCGGTAGTAACGAAGTCTGGATTGAGAAGGGTCAGATTTAAGGTGATGATAAGACCCAGAAAAATCAGGACATCGAATAACAGAAAACAGAAAACCCCTGAGAAAAAGCCCCTGACAGCACTCATCGAACCGTGGGCTAATTATTGACTATAGGCACTTTTGGAGTCAACTTCGCTATATCTTCGCTTCACATGTATATCATATCAAAGCAGGACCACCCATGGGCGGGTGGCACCTTCAAAAATCGCAAACCAATATTTAATCAACTCACCTCACCGGGGAGCGCCTCACGTAATGTCTTATTGCCACATTTTGGACAAGCGGCGTCTTTCACTAATTTGCCCTTGGGAATACTTGCTTTGCCTTTAAAATCGCAATTTCCACATACTACACTTGTCTGATAAGTGTCATCACTCATCTCTAATACCTCCCTATTGTACGACTATTCCTGCCTTGTATTATACTTGTGATTTTACCCAAACATAAGCCATTTGCCAAATCTTCTCCATCTGCCTCCATGTTTAGGGCCACCCGTGGGCAAGTGGCACCTAAAAAGGTATTTATATAATCGGTTATCGAAAGTGAGAGTCGGTAGTAATTCAATTGCTTGGTAAATAATTCGCATGATATAATCAAATACAAGGAGATAGTATTATGACTAAAAAACGGAGAATCGTAATTTTGAGCGCATGTAGTGCATTCTTCGGCTTATTCGGAATAGCTTGGATAATCCAAGGTTTTGGATTATGTGGAGAGACAACAGCTTTTAATCCATCCTTATTCGGTTTGGGTGTTACTGTTTTTGCTTTGGGCTTACTTTTCTAGGACAAATCTGAGAGTTTGAGAGGTTTATGACTCGAGCAAACATTCAGTAGAATTAAATCACGGTTAAATCAACCACAAGCAAGCACAACCCTGAATGTTCGTCCCTATAACTACGCTTCACATGTATATCATATCAAAGTAGGGCTACCCGTCCTTCCCAGGAAGGACCCGGGGGTGGGTAGTACCCAAAAACCGTGGGCTAATTATTGGATTATCTGAACTCTTAGCGTCAACCGTAGCCAGAGTTCTAAAAACGCAGCTCAAATCGGATACGATTGGTCCCATCTTCTGTCAAAATTTTCACGTAATGCCCTAACAACGTCACTACTTATAGTTTCATTAAGAACCACAGCAAAGGATTCCTTGCTTCCAAGGTCTTTAATGCTATGTCCCAAGATAACTAGAGAAGTCGATGAAAGTATATACCTATCATGAATATCTTCGTGCAGGTAATCCCTGAATTCGATATTTGGATTCTCAGATTGAAAATCCTTAAGCTCGCGTAAGAACCGCGTTCTTTCTGCTTGTCTAAGTTTTTCTGTCCTGGTTAGGAATTTAACAGGCCTATCTTTTATACTACTCAAAACATCTAAGGTTCTTTCGCCACAATAAGGGTCAACGATTCTCAATTCGCCTTTAAGGTCATGAAGGATGCTTTCCGTTAATAGTTTCTTGCTAGTATATCTTTTGCCAGCTGTAAAATAGCACACCCCGACTCCACCCTCATTCGCCAGAGAAAGCAAGTGTTCCCTCCCTGACTTCATTATTCTGAAATAGAGTTCTCCACCACTGCGATACGTGTCAATTCTATCCCCCGCTCTAGCAAAAGCACGAGTAATAGATTCCGTAGTAAGCTTAACTTCCATGACGTCCCTTGAGATTGAGGATATTTGCTCAGCTGTCATGCTCTCTATTTGCAGTACATCTTTAACTACCCACAAAACCCATAACCCAATCTCAAGAGGTTTATTGTAGCTATCGAATGGAGGAAACTCCGAGGTATCAACTCCCCGGAACATCTCTATAATGTCTTCACAACCGCTCGCTTTATTATCTCTTGACATAAGCCCATATGCCATTTTTCTTTAATCGACCGAGTACTTTTTGCTTAATGGCCCGCTGTAGCGGCTCTGTTAAGCTTTGAGGAGGATAGTGATACCCCTTTTCTGCAAGCCTTGCAACAATATCTGTCGAAAATCTTGGTCGGTCAAAGAACCCCTCGCTTTTCAGTTGTTTAAGCCAATCAAAAATCGACAGTCTCTTAGAAACCCCTGCCTTTCGTGCGGATACATTCTTCTCCATAGGCATGCATGCCTCTTCAAGTTTGACGATCCTTCTCTCATGGTCCTCCAACTTCTTCCTGAGCATCTCAATAGTTACACTGTTCGTCATTACTTCTATCCTCCTTAAGTACCCTTCTCTATTTTAACTGCTATATCTTTGAGAGTGTTCTCCACCTCATTTAACATAATGGTATGATACGTGTATTTTCCTCTCCTAATTTGTTTAATCTGTTTATCATCTCGGAGGTCTTTTAGCCAAGGGAGCAGAGAACCTATACGAACACCTAGCTCATCCATTAACTCTTCATTTCCTACATCATCCGTAGCCGCATAGCCAGCCTCTTTGGCGTATAATTTCCCTATGAGATACAAGAGAATCGCCTCTTTACCAGTAAGTTTGTCCTTTACCAAGACATCGACTTTCCCATCCGTGGTTATACGAATGAATTGTCTTGCCAAATCAAAGTTCTTTTCGAGAGCGCTAGAATAATCAGAGGTCATCTCTTCGATTATTTTTTTACGTAAGTCGTTCCCTTTCTGTGCAGTCATATCATTATCCCCCTGTTAATAAGTTAACTTATAATAAGTATAATCATTCTGAAAGCATATGTCAAATTTAAACGCAATAAGGACAGAAAAATCTCGAAAACATGTCTCTACAAGATGAAGAGGCGGTAAAGTTACGATTGGTTAATTTAATAGTTAATAATATAATATTCGTTTGCCAGAGCAATTCTCAGACTTAAAGCAGTTGTCACCTATCGTAAATCGCCTTCTTTTGCTTTGCGCTTCAGTTCGTAGAGCCTGGTGATGGCCTCAAGCGGGGACATGGAGTCGATATCGAGCTGGCTGATTTCCTCTATAAGCGGCGACTTATCGCCGAATAACAGGAGCTGAGGGATTGGCTCTTTTTTAGGACGGACGGCTTTGGACTGCTTCTGCCGCGGCTGGCTTTCCAGACCGGCCAGAACCTCCTGAGCCCGGTGCACCACCGATGCCGGCAAGCCAGCAAGTTGCGCTACGTGAATGCCATAGCTTTTATCAGCACCGCCGGGGACGACCTTACGCAGGAAAATGACCTTGCCCTCCTCTTCGGTCACCGCCACATTGAAATTCTTTACCCGTGGCAGAAAGCTGGCCAGCTCCACCAGCTCATGATAATGAGTGGCAAAAAGTGTCTTCGCCCTGAGCCTGGGATGATTATGTATAAACTCAGCCACCGCCCAGGCGATGGAAAGCCCGTCATAAGTGCTCGTCCCCCGTCCAATCTCATCAAGGATAATCAGTGACTTCGGAGTAGCATTATTCAGTATATTGGCAGCCTCCACCATCTCCACCATAAACGTTGACTGCCCGGCAGCCAGGTCCTCCTGTGCTCCGATTCTGGTAAAGATGCGGTCAACGATGCCGATAGTGGCAGCATCGGCCGGCACGAAGCTGCCGATTTGAGCCAGTAGCACAATCAACGCCACCTGCTTTAAGTAGGTAGACTTTCCCGACATATTAGGTCCGGTGAGTATGATGAGCTGCGTATCCTTGTTGCACAGATAGGTATCATTAGGTATAAAGCCATCGCTGCCCAAGCTTCTCTCCACCACCGGATGACGTCCTCCCTTAATGGTTATGGCATCATCGGCGGTCAATTCCGGCCTGATATACCCGTACCTGACTGCCACCTCGGCTAAACTGGCAAACACATCAATCTCAGCCAGCGCCTTTGCTGAAGATAGTATCTGCTCACCAACCCCAGCTACCTGCTGGCAGACTTGTCGGAAAATCGCCGTCTCCAGCTCGACAATTCTGTCCTGGGCATTTAGTATTACCGATTCATATTCCTTAAGCTCCGGGGTGAAGAACCGCTCTCCGCCGGTCAACGTTTGTTTTCGAATGTAACTTTCCGGCACGAGGTCAAGGTTAGACTTGGACACCTCGATGTAGTAGCCGAACACCCGGTTATACCCCACCTTCAAAGACTTAATCCCGGTGTGTTCTCGCTCCTGTCGCTCCAGGTTTGTCAGATAGCGTTTAGCCTCCGATGCTGCCTTTCTGATTTCGTCCAGCTCGCGGGAGAAGCCAGCCTTTATAACACCACCCCTCTCCAGTGTAGCACCGGATTCGTCGGCAATCGCCTGCTCGATTAAACGCACCACATCAGGACAAGGCTTCAGTTCGGAGCTGAGCCAGGCTGGAAACCGCTCGTTTCCTTCTATCTCCGCTTTCACCTCAGCCAGCTTTTCCAGGCTGGAACGCAAGGCAACCAAATCCCTGGGTATGGCTATACCGCCTCTAACACGGTTGACCAATCGCTCCAGGTCAGCGATGTCTCCGAGGAGAGACACGACCTTATGTCGAACCAGTGTATTCTCGCAGAACCAGACCACAGCTTCTTGTCGACTGGTCAATTGTTTTATGTCAAGCAGCGGCTGACCCAGCCACTTCTTGAGCAATCTGCCTCCCATCGCCGTCTTGGTTAAGTCAATAACGGAGAGCAGAGAGCCGGAGCTGGCTCCCCATCGAGCGGAAGCAAAAAGCTCCAGGTTGCGTCTCGTCTGAGTATCAAGAACCATGAAAGCCTGAGTCGAATATGTAGCTAGATGGTCCAACTGCCCCAGCGCTGCCTTCTGGTTTTCTTGAAGATAATGGATGATTGCGCCAGCCGCCCTTATAGCCAGAGGCAGGTGAGCGCAGCCATATCCCTCCAGAGAAGCTGCGCCGAAATGGTCAAGCAGAACTTGCCCTGCAGTTTCTAAATCGAACCAGTAATCATCGAGGCGGGTTACCGATGCCGGCAGCGTTAAACCGCTGGCATTCAGGCTCTCAGGCAGAAGAAGCTCAGCCGGGTGCAGCCGTTCCAGTTCATCGGAGACCTGACCTGTAGGCAGTTGAGTGGTGGCAAACTCACCTGTGGTGATGTCTACATAAGATATCCCTGCCTCCGCATCTTCAATAAGCAAGCTGACCAGATAGTTATTGCTCTTATCCGTAAGAAGCCCGGGCTCAACCACAGTCCCCGGCGTTACCACGCGGATAACCTCACGCTCCACAAGTCCCTTACCTGGCGGGGTCATCTGCTCACAAATAGCCACCTTGTAGCCTTTATTGATGAGCTTAGCCAAGTAGTTATCGAGGGCGTGGAAGGGAATCCCGGCCATAGGCACCCGCTGCCCCTTGCCCATCTCCCTTGAAGTTAAGGTGATTTCCAACTCTCGAGCGGTGATTTTGGCATCATCGTCGAAGGTCTCGTAGAAATCACCCAGCCGGAAGAAGACTATAGCTCCGGGATAGCGTTGCTTGATTTTGAGATATTGCCGTCTGAGAGGAGTTATCGGCATATTCCACCCACCCCTATTTTACTACTTCCCAAACCACGGGCAAAGATAGGCCCGTTTAAGTAAATCGACGGGAACGGGCTACGCATACAGTTGCCAGGGGCTGAAGCGATTGTTTATGAACAATTTATTTTCCAATGTAGTGCGACCCTTTAGGGTCGCCTTTCTATAGTGAGGCTATTCCACCCCACAAAGCAGGAGACGCACTACATTAGTAAACACTCTCTGTCTGAGTGGTTTTTGCAAAAGGGAGGGTTTTAGTGTATAGTGGGAGTGGTGGTTTTAGTTTAGGTTATCACGTACTTAGTTAAATTAAATTAGATTTACCCGATTTACCCAAGCTCCGGATGACCACAACTCTAACCAACTATTCGTAAGAGAGGAGGTCATCCAATGAGTTTCACAGACAAGTCAATTCTCTGTCCCGATTGTGGAACTACCTTCACCTTCACTGCTGGGGAACAAGAATTCTTCGCGTCTAAAGGCTTTACCAACGACCCTAAGCGTTGTCCTCCCTGCCGACAAGCTAAGAAGCAACAGCGGGGTGGTTCACACGGTGGTTATAGCCACAGCAGCACCAGACTTAGTAGGGAATACTAGTTTGGCTTTAAGCACATACATGGGCCGGGGGTACCTGGCCTATGTATGTTACACAGCGTGTTAACAGAAGGAGGAGCAAAATATGAATATCTACGTGGGTAACTTGTCACGTGAAGTAACTGAAGAGGAATTGCGGGAGGAGTTTAAGGCTTTTGGAGGAGTCACATCTGTAAGCATCATAAAGGATAAGTATAGTGGTCAATCCAGGGGATTTGGATTTGTTGAAATGCCATCAAAGTCTGAAGGCGAAGCTGCAATTGCTGGCCTCAAAGGGAAAACACTGAAGGACCGGACCCTTGATGTTAATGAGGCTCGCCCTCGTTCTGACAGCAGAGGCGGTGGGTTTAGTGGAAGAGAGAGACAGAGAAGATACTAAATCGCCTAATCCTCATCTACATGCTTAAGACATATAGCGTTGATGCTTAGCATACAACTGACCGAGCACGCAGGGCATAGTACAGTGTCGAGGGTAGCGGTACGATAATCATGCCAAGATGAAGTGCTTTTATTCAATATGAAAGACAAAAGTGACCTATACTCTGAAGACATCCTCATCATGAAGTCCGAGGCCGAATCGATTAGACCTCCCGAGAGCGCTTGGGACACCTTTCACGAGGAGGGGTCAGAAGAAGATATTGCCGAAATTGCCTCTTCTTGGGAAGGTGAAGAATCTGCTGACCTTGAAGAAGAGTGGGGAGATAAGCCAGAAAAAGGAACTAAGCCTGCGCCTGGGCTTGAAGTAGAGCCTTGGGAACAGCCAGTTGATGACCCGGTTCTCACATATCTCCACGAGATCGGCAAGGTCCCGCTTCTCACCGCAAACGATGAGAAGGTATTAGCCAGCAAATTAGAAGACGCCAAGTATCTAGCAAAAATTGAAGAGTTTCGACTTCAGCACTATGGTAGATATCCCCTGCCGGTTAGTACGACAATCTATTTACTTCGTCATTTACTTGCAGCTCAGCCCATAGTTGATATTCTTGTCAAATATCTTGGGATTACTACTGCAAATAGCTTCATCACGACAATTCATGATACCAAACTGCGGGCGGCTATTGACGGTGTAATCGACCAAGAAGTAGTAAACGCTATTGTCGAAGCCAATGGTAAAAGCACCGCAGAAGTTGTGCGGAGCTTGATAGACCTTTCGATAGATAGCCGACTTTTGCCTTCAGAATTACTGGAGGGCATAGTAGACGGAAGCTCTTGGAATCAGATGAAATCTTTAGTAGCCGAGCCCGTCAATCTTGAGTTCCTTTCCCAGCTTCGTGCTAAGAACCAGCAGCTTAAAACCCATTTTAGTACGGTTAAAAGAACAGCAAGTGAGTCAGAGAAACGCCTTATTGAAGCAAATTTGCGCCTGGTGGTGAGTGTTGCCAAAAAATATACTGGACATGGAATACCACTTCTGGACCTTATTCAGGAAGGCAACATTGGCCTGCTTCGGGCGGTGGAGAAATTCCAATACAGGAAAGGTTATAAATTCAGCACTTACGCTCATTGGTGGATTAGACAAAGTACTACCCGAGCTATAGCTGACCAAGCCCGTACTATTCGTATCCCAGTGCATATGATAGAAATTATCAACAAGTTATTTAAGACTAATCGTTGTCTAGCCCAAGAGTATGGGCGTGAACCAACCTGTGAAGAAATTGGCAGAGCGATGGGCATCTCTTCAGAAAAAGTAAGGGAAATCTTGAAATTATCTAAAATACCGCTATCTTTAGAAGCTCCTATTGGCGAAGATGGAGGCAGCGACCTCGGTGATTTTGTTGAAGACCGAGCTACTATGCCACCAGCCGAGGCTGCCTCACGAGAGTTACTTAAGGCGCAACTAAACAAGGTGCTTTCTGAACTCAGTGACCGGGAGAGAAGGGTTTTATTACTCAGGTTTGGTTTAGAGGATGACCGACCCCGAACTTTAGAGGAGGTGGGGAAGGAGTTTAATGTGACCCGAGAGCGAATCCGTCAGATTGAGGCCAAGGCATTGCGCAAATTACGCCATCCCAGTCGCAGCCGGAAACTCAAAGACTACCTAGAGTAAGCTCACAGGGCGCGGGCACAAAGAGAAATCAGAGGAAGTCACTAGAGCTATTCTGTGTCTGTTGAGCAACTAAAAGCGCCATGTGGGAGTAAACATTTAGACAAAAGGTGATATCCTAGCCAGACTCCTGAGATATTAGCATGGACAAGATGGGACGGTAAACATTTCAAGTTGTATAATTGAGTTAGGTCGGATGGAAACGGGAAAACCATCACGAGCCGGTGGCAAATCGCAGGAGGAGAAGCTTATGGAAGATAGAGTGGCTATATTTATAGATGGCAGCAACCTGTATCACGCTCTAAGAAGCAACCTAAGACGCCATGACCTCAACTTTGCCGAGTTTGCCACTAGGTTATGTGGCTCCAGACGCTTGTTCAGAACGTATTACTACAACGTCTTGCAGGACCCAGCTCAACGGCCTGATGGCTATCGAGAACAACAGGAGTTTCTGGCTATCCTGCGCAAGACACCATACCTGGAGGTTCGACTAGGGGGTACCAAGGTGACACAGGGTATCTCTGTCGAGAAGGGCATAGATATTATGTTGGCTACAGACCTGCTGTATTTTGCTTGGAATGATTTTTACGATGTGGCAGTACTTGTGAGTGGTGATGCTGATTTCGCTTATGCTCTACAAGCTGTAAAAAACATGGGTAAGCATGTTGAGGTAGCCTACTTCGAGAGCGGGGTATCCAAGGACTTATTGAATGTAGCCGATAATAGGCATCTACTAAGCCAAGGTTTTTTCAGAGGTTTGTGGGCAGGTAAACGGCATGTCAAACGCAGAAGGGTAAGCGTAGAAGATTAAAGGCGACGTTAGTCCAGCTTGCGGAACAGTGCTCCATTAACAGCCAGCCTTTTAGAGATACTCTCGAGTAGTCAGGAACAAACTGAATAACTCATCGAACCGTTGGGGACATAAAAACAGTCTTCACACACACTTGACAGGACATTAATGGGGCGATAAAGTCAAGACAATGGTAAATGCTTTCAACAAACGTAGTGCGAGGCTTTAGCCTCGCCCGAAAACACCCCCCCAGGCGACCCTAAATGGTCGCACTACATGGACGAGCGAAAGTCTTTAATACTTGTAAGGAGTAGATATGTCCACACTTTTCTTGAGCAGGAATGATGTTCATGGCCTGCTTGATATGGCAGCCACAATAAAAGCGGTAGAGCAAGCTTTCAAGGATTTGGCAGAGGGGAAAGCAGTGATGCCGGCCAAGTCATACCTGCTTTTGGACCGAGGAGATTTCCGAGCTATGCCCGCGGCTCTACCGGGTACTGCAGGAGTGAAATGGGTTAACGTACATCTGCAAAATCAGGCGCAAGGCTTGCCTACTATCATGGCTATCCTGATTTATAGTGACCCATTGACAGGGTACCCTTTAGCCGTTATGGATGCTACGGATATAACAGCCTATAGAACAGGAGCTGCCGCTGCCATCGCTTCCAAATACCTGGCACGAAAGGGTTCACATACCCTGGGAATTATCGGCGCTGGCCGTCAGTCCTGTACCCAGCTACTGGCTCACATGACACTGTTCGACCTCCGGCTGATTAAGGTATTTGACCTCTCCGGAGCCGCTGTCAAGAAATTGATGCAGCACTTTCCACAATACCCCCTCCATGAGTGTTCATTAGAAGAAACATCTGCCTCGGATATCGTGTGCACCGTAACACCATCGCGAATGCCTGTGCTCAAGAGGGAATGGGTTGTTCCTGGTACACATATCAACGCTGTAGGTGCAGATGCGGAGGGAAAGGAAGAGTTGGAACCGTCGATACTGAAAAAAGCGATGGTAGTTGTAGATGATATAAGGCAAGCAGTTGCCGGCGGAGAAATCAATGTCCCGGTAAAAAAGGGGCTTTTTAGGACTGAGGATATCTATGCAACTCTGGGAGAAATTATCGCCGGCAAGAAACAGAGCAGAAAAGATAAGAAGGCGATAACCGTTTTTGATTCCACCGGACTTGCCATCGAAGATATAGCTGTTGCCAGGCTCGTCTATGAAAAAGCTAAAAATTCAGGCAGCTACCTTTCCCTGGATTTTGTAGAAAAGAGAGAGTAGTACAGGCAGTTATCAGATTATGGATAGGCTCCCATTTTTTGAATAGTGGCACATTTTATAAAATTGCGGAATATTGAAGGTATCCTCAGAGCCTTGGTTTGCAGATTATCTCTTTCACTCTGAGTGAAAAGGCATCGTGAGCATGGGCTGGTTTAAGGACAATGGCTGTATCTGCTCCGCTTACTGTCCCAGCGATGGCTATGACCTCCTCATCAAGGCTTATCAGTCCAGCATCAGCAGCCATTAGGCTTATTTCGATAGCCACTTTCGCCCCCTGGCCAAGCATCCGCAATGTATTGGCTATGAAGTCTCCAACGACATGAGTGTTGAAAGTCTTCCTTACAGCGTGCGATACGCCGCCAAAAGCATGAGCACCAGTGAAAACCTCAGCTCCCAGCTTTTTTATCCTTTCCCTGTTTTCTGGGGCAAGTTCCTGAGCGCCAGGAATTTTGAAGCCGGTGGTATGGGTTACGACAATGACTCTGTAGCCCTTGAATTCCTCTGCAGCCTTTACGCCTGTATCTCCAGTTGTCGTAGCCACTACCACCGTCTTTATGCCCAATTCCTCAGATCTGAGTCTAGCCAGCCTGAGTGTCTCACCCGTGTTCTCAGACCCCGGTGAGCTAAAATAGACGATGCTCGTTTCTCTTACCATAGTCACCCCTTTCGGCTTTCAGCAGCGCTGTGTTGAGATAATACTCAAGGAATATATGATAAGTCAATGAGCGTTGGACACCGCACACCAACGCCTTGACGGTTAGAGCGGGACATTGCTACAATGCACTATCTATCAAGGGGCAACCTACTACAAACTACTGCTAGGAATGAGGTATAACAAGTGCATCATTTTACTTCAGAGAAAATCCGTAATGTCGTCTTACTGTCACACTCAGGCGCTGGCAAAACATCGCTGGCGGAAGCAGCGCTCTTCAATTGCGGGGCAATCAGCCGCTTAGGCAATGTGGCTGACGGCACAACCACTTCAGACTATGACCCCGCTGAGATAAAACGTCAAATCAGCATTAACCTGTCGTTACTCCCATTGCAGTGGAAAGACTGTAAGCTGAATCTCATTGATACCCCTGGCTACCCTGATTTTGTAGCCGAAGTTAAAGCAGGATTAGCCATTAGCGAAGGTGCGGTCATCGTAGTCTGTGCCGTCTCCAGTGTGGAGGTAGGCACCGAGCAGGTATGGCGATATGTTAGTGGGGCAAAATTGCCTCGCCTCATTTTCGTCAATAAAATGGACCGCGACAACGCCAACTTCTTTAATGTTTTAAAGGACATCCAAACTAAACTAGGGACAAAATGCTTGCCTGTTCAATTGCCTATTGGCTCACAGAAAGATTTCCAGGGGGTAGTAGATTTAATAACAAAGAAGGCATATACCGGCACTCCGCTGAAGGAGACGGAAATGCCTTCGGCTATGACTAGCGATGTCAATTCTTACCGAGAGAAGCTAGTCGAAGCAGTGGTAGAGGTTGATGACGAACTTATCGCTAAATATCTGGATGGAGAAGAGATAAGCGAAGAACAGATTTACCGCTGCCTGAAGGAGGCTACAAGGCTGGGCAAAGTTGTGCCGGTGCTGGTCGGTTCGGCTTTAAAGAACATTGCCGTTGCCCCTCTCATGGATGCCATCCATGATTATCTGCCCTCACCTAAAGAGAAAGGTGCCCTGAAAGCTACCAATGCTTCGACCGGAAAAGAGGAGGCAGTGGAGCCGGCTGCTGAATCACCGCTGTCTGCCCTAGTGTTTAAGACTACCAATGACCCACGTGTGGGCAGAATTAGTTATTTTCGGGTTTATTCGGGGGCTATCTCCAGTAACTCACAGGTATGGAATGCCAACAAAGGCACCACGGAGCGAATAGGACAGCTTTTTGTCCTGCGCGGCAAAACACAAGAGCCAGCAACTCAACTCAGCGCTGGAGACATCGGTGCCGTAGCTAAACTGGCATCAACCGCCACAGGGGATACACTTAACTCACGCGAGCGTCCGCTGAAGCTCGCCCCCATCGAGTTCCCTCAGCCAGTGCTGAATATGGCAGTCCACCCTAAAGCCAGGGCTGATTTGGATAAAATGAGTACAGCATTACCTAAAGTCTGCGAAGAGGACTTGACACTCAGAGTGCAACGGGAGGCTGACATCGGCGAGATACTCCTCGGAGGAATGGGAGAAACTCATCTTGACGTCGCTGCTGAAAGATTGTCGAGCAAGTTCGGCGTAGAAGTTAACCTCCAGCGACCTAAAGTACCTTACAAAGAGACTATTACTGTAACAACCCAGGCAGAGTACAAACACAAGAAGCAAACAGGTGGTCACGGCCAGTATGGTCATGTCCTTTTGGAACTAGAGCCTTTACCCAGAGGCTCTGGTTTTGAGTTCACCGAAAAGGTGGTCGGCGGAGCGGTGCCCAGGAACTACATTCCGGCTGTAGAAAAAGGAGTAAACGAAGCTAGACTCGAGGGGGTTGTAGCTGGATATCCTGTGGTTGATGTCAGAGCAAAACTTTTTGATGGAAGCTCTCACCCGGTGGATTCGTCAGATATGTCCTTTAAAATCGCCGGGGCACAGGCTTTGAAAAAAGGGCTGGCTGAAGGACAGCCCGTCCTACTCGAGCCGATTGTGAATATGACAATCACCGTGCCGGATACTTTTACCGGCGATATAATCGGTGACCTTAACACCAAACGAGCCCGCGTTTTAGGTATGACACCGTCAGAGGGAATGAATATCATCCAAGCACAGGCGCCGCTGGCAGAAGTTTTGCGTTACGCAGTTGATTTGAGGTCAATGACTCAAGGGCGCGGCATCTTCACCACTGAATTCAGCCACTATGAAGAGGTGCCAGCACAAATCGCTCAAAAAGTCATTGCTCAGAAAGCCAGCTCTCAATAAGGTTCTGGCTTACTACCCAGCCAAAAGTTCCCTGACTTTGTCGGTAAAGGCAGGTAATACCTGTTTCCAGTCACCCACCACACCAAAACGAGCTTCCTTGAATATATTGGCTTCCGGGTCTTTGTTAATGGCTATTATGTTTTTAGCACCAGAACACCCAGCTATATGCTGGCTCGCTCCAGAAATACCAACTGCAATATAAAGCTCAGGCGTGACGATTTTGCCGGTGAGGCCAATCTGTAGTGTGTCTGGCACCCACTTGTTATCAGCGGGTGGTCTGGAAGCACCCACTGCTCCCTTCAACGCCTTGGCCAGCTCTTCCAGTTGCTTGAAGCCTTCAGGGCCACCGATACCTCTACCTCCGGCCACTATTGCCTGAGCATCTTCAAGCTTTATCCCGGCCACTTCTTCTTTTACCGTATCTAAGACCTTTGTCCTTATCTTCGCCGGGTCTAGCTCAACCTTAATAGCTGAGACCTCACCTTTTCTCGATTCGTTAGGCTCCAGTGGCGACATTGCCTTCTGTCTAACCGTTGCTATCTGCGGCAAAGCCTCTGAAGTAAAGGTAGCCCGAGCATTGCCACCATAAACAGGTCTGGTTTGCTGGAGCAGCTTAGTCCCCGGGTCAATACTGAGTTCAAGGCAGTCCATAGACAGGCTAACGCCTAACCTAAAAGCTAACCTGGGAGCCAGGTCACGTCCCATGGATGTCTGACCCAAAAGCAGGATTCGGGGTGTGATATCCTTGACTACTTTTTCTAACACGGCAACATATGAATCCGTCTGGTATTCCTTCAACAGCGGGGCTTCAGTAGTGTATACTTTGTCAGCCCCATAAGCGATAGCCTTTTGAGGCACTTCACCTAATTTGTCACCGACTAATACACACAGCAATTCCTCTTTCAGCTCATCAGCAAGACGCCGTCCACATCCCAGCAGCTCGGTGGTAATTGAAGATAGCTTTCCCTCCATAATCTCGCCATAAACCATAACACCTTTATTTTCAGCCATAATAACCTCCTGTTGAATCTCTTTGACTTAATTAGATTATTTTTGCCTCTCTCAGTCTCGCAGCCAATTTGGCGCCAGCTTCTGCCGGGCTATCTGCTTCTACCACTTCGCATTTGCCCTCTTTAACTGGCTGGAAGAGTTTGACAAGTTTAGTTCGCCGGCCAGCAGCACCAATTTCTGACGGACTAACTCCGATATCAGCCGGTTTCCAGATAGTCGGCTGTTTCTTGGCTGCTGCCATGATTCCCTTTAGAGTGGCATAGCGGGCTTCACCCAGCTCGTTGCTAACCGTGATTAAAGCAGGAAGTGTTACCTCAATGACCTGATAACCATCCGCGATAACTCGCTCTACCTTAGCCTTGCCATCAACAACTTCTACCTTTTTAGCCACAGTCACACTGGGAATCCCGAGTATTTCAGCAATGCCGGAGCCAACCTGCCCAGCATCCCAGTCTGCTGCCTGACGACCGCAGAAAATAAGGTCAAATTCTCCTATCTTTTTGATCGCCGTAGCTAAAGCATAGGCAATAGACCAGCTATCGCCGCCTTCGAAGGCTTCGTCCTCAAGGAGAATGAGTTCATCAGCACCCATGGACAGAGGTTTCTTGACGACATCACGGAGCAGGTTATTGCCCAGGCTCAGGACTGTAATCTTGCCTCCCATTGCGTCTTTGATTCGGAGCGCTGCTTCAACAGCTTGCTCATCAAAGGGACTGATAACCGGAGGCACTCCTGGGGGTGGGATTACCTTGTTACTGGATGGGTCGATCTTGAAACTAGCGGGTGGTGCTTCAGGGTCAAGCACTTGCTTGCAACAAACAATCATGTTTACAGGCACCTTTCTTTCCTCCTTTCGATATCAAAAAGTTTTGACTATTAAACCTAGCCAATCGCATACTTTAAGACAAATTTCGCTTTTTGTCAAATTTACGCTTTCCAGGCTTATTGTCATTGCCAGGAACATCCACTCCCCTAACAGTTCCGAGATTGCCACGTCTTTCAGCGGAAGGACTCGCAATGATAGAAGGGGGATATACAGTAATTCTCCCTTTTAAAAAGTGACTTTGACTATCCTCTTTATCCCATTCAAATCCAGGATAAACTCACATTCGGCCTTTTTAAAATAACGACATATTAGAGACACCACCTCCTTTCCTTGTGTTTGCCCTATTTCCAGCAGCAGACAACCTCGGGGATTAATTTTCCCTCCCGTTTGTTCCAAAAGTTGTCGTATCAGCTCCAAACCGCTTCTACCACCATCCAAAGCTATCCTTGGTTCATATTCAGCTATCTCTGGGGCTAATTCTAGCAGTTCTGAACTTTTTATATATGGTAAGTTGGCAATTATTATGTCAACTGACTCTGTCACCGGCTCCAATAAATTGCCCTGAATAAGTGTGACTTGCTCTGTAACTTTGTGATACTCGCAGTTTAATTTGGCAACCTCAAGGGCCGAAGATGAGATGTCTGTGGCATAGACTCTACTTTGTGGCAAATTCAAGGCAATGCTGATGGCAATAGCACCACAGCCAGTACCAACATCAGCAATGAGAACAGGTCGTGGCTGAGAAAGCAGCCAGGTGCTATTGCCCTTGGCAAATTCAAGAGCCGCTTCTACAAGGAGTTCAGTCTCTGGTCGAGGAATCAGGACACGAGAATCAACATAGAAATCCATTCCATAGAATTCTTTGCGGTTTACAATGTAGGCTGCGGGCTCTCGCCAAAGGCGACGCTCAATGACCCGTTGTAATTTCCTCTCTTGTTCCACAGTTAAGGTTTGCTCTAACTGAGTGTATATTTGAGCTGGAGAGAGTTTCGTTATATGACCTAGCAGGATTTTAGCTTCAACATAGCTGTCTTCTATGCCACTGATGTTTAAGAGGTGAGCAGACTGCTGAAGCGCCTGTGATAAGGTCATAGTTGAGCTCTTTCTAATTGTTTGACCTGCTCCTCGGCAGCCAGAGCTTCGATAAGCTCATCAAGTTCGCCATCAAGAATGCGAGGCAGATTGTGAAGAGTCAAGCCTGCTCGATGGTCAGTGACTCGGTCTTGTGGGAAATTATAGGTGCGGATTTTCTCAGCGCGCTCACCACTGCCTATTTGAGAACGACGCTCCTCGGTTATCTCTTCGAATTGTTTACGTTGTTCTTTGTCCAAAAGGCGAGCCCGCAGCACCGCCATCGCTTTCATCCTGTTTCTGAGCTGAGATCGCTCATCCTGGCAAGTTGTCACTATGCCTGTAGGTAAATGAGTAATACGAACTGCTGTAGTAACCTTATTAACATTTTGCCCACCAGCCCCACCACTGCGGAAGAAATCCATCCTGATGTCTTCAGGTTTGATAGCTATCTCCACATCTTCAGCTTCCGGGAGAACCGCCACTGTGGCTGTTGAGGTATGGATTCGTCCTGAAGCCTCGGTGACAGGTACTCGCTGTACTCGATGTACACCACGCTCATATTTCAACCGGCTAAAGGCACCTTTGCCCTTAATCTCGAAGATTATCTCCTTGAAGCCGCCAAGCTCTGTCTCGCTGCAGTCGATGATGTCCACCTGCCAGCCCTTACTTTGGGCATAGCGGCTGTACATTCGGAAAAGGTCGGCAGCGAAAAGAGATGCCTCTCCACCACCGGTGCCAGCCCTAATCTCCACAATAACATCTTTATCTTGGTTGGCATCCTTGGGTATTAAAGATAGCCTCAAATCGTGAAAGATACTTTCTTGTCGTTTTTTTAAATTGCTTATCTCATCTTTTACCAGAGCTATCATCTCGGGCTCGAGCCCGTCATCAAGCATGATTTGCGTTTCCTGTAACGTTTTGGAAACTGCTTTATACTCGCGATACTTGGCCACGATGTTTTCCAAGCTAGCCTGTTCTTGAGCTAATGACTGCAATCGCGCTGGATTGGAGGATACTTCTTGCTGAGCTATCAGCTCATTCAGCTCCTCATAGCGCTTTTCAATTGATTCCAATCTATTAAACATAGTTTATCTTCAAGAAAAATTATATCATAGCTTCGGACAAGATGTCAGATTTGGGTAATGTAGTATGAATCTTGCAGGCCATTTGTTTAGAGATTGTTTACTAACGTAGTACGAGGCTTCAGCCTCGCCGACCTCGACCCTAATGGGTCGAGGCCACATGCATGTGGTTGATAATAAGCAACCCTGAAGGGTCGCACTACTTTTTCAAGGTCTCTAAACAACCTCACCAGAGAGAGTCTTTTCTAATCCAAGAATGAGCCTAAAGGGATGAGTCTCAGTCACCTCGGTATGTATGTCGATAGATGTGTTGGAAGAGATTGGAACGCGCTTTCATCATCCTTTCTGCAAATTCATTATCGCTCATTTCATGGGCAATGTCATCAAGCTTCTTTATGGTTACTCCAGGACACAGGTAACTCTCCGCCGCGGGCAGTGATTTAAACTTTTCATACGGGGTCATC
>VGNY01000032.1 GCA_016865895.1 Chloroflexota bacterium
TAATTTGCCAAGTTTGATGATTTTTTCAGGCGTGGAAGGGTTTAGTATATCCATATAGCGGTGTGAGATACTCATAAGGTCAAAAAACTCCATAATTCAAGACTCCTTCTGGAAATGGTAACTTATTGATAAAGGTGTTGCGAGACCTGATGCTAATCTCGTTGACAATGTGGTGATGACAGCCTCAAATTGTTTCCCCAATCATTAACATCTTAGACTTCTGCTTGAAAAGAAGCAAGTAGTTCTAGGCCATAATACTAACAGTGCATATACATTGGCACGACCACGTACACTTAAAAGTAATGAGGCCTTCCTTTTCTCATTCGAAATCAATATCACAAGTTGAGTGATTGTGTAACAATCCCGAGAAATGTTAGCTGGGGTTCCCTATTTCAACCTGATTTCGGTATTCCTATCCATCGTGGAGTTCTATCCCTATATTTACGATAAGCATCGCCATACTGTCCTATAAGGAAACGTTCTTCTGTAGGTACGACAATGTGGAAGAAGACTATCCACAAAATAGCGCACAGCATAATAACCCAGGAAGCACAGGCAATACCTATGCTCAGGTTAAGCAAGAAGCCGCTAAAGTATATGGGATGTCTTGAAATCCGGTAAATCCCAGTGGTTACTGGCTTATCAACTGGGGTAGTGGCAAAGCCGATAGTTGTCATGAGGCTCATAGCCAAGGCTAAAATGAAAACAATAAGACCTATATAAAACCAAGCAGTTCCTATTTGCAGCGGCAGGAAGATAGAGTAGATAATAGAGAAAGGCATTATTACCATATGAGTTGACCGGGCTAATATCTTCTCCATTCTATTGAAGGGTACAAATTGGGGTGCTCTCTTCGTTCTTGTTTTCGCCTCTTCGTTCATGAAGAAATTCGGAATAATCATTGATAGCAACTGTAACACCCAGAGTATCCAAGCATTCCAAATGCCTATTTCAAAAGCTGGTATAAGCGTCATGATTACCTCCTCTGTCCCACTCAACCCCATTCTACGCTAATAGACCTATTGGAACAAGGCAGAAGAAAGCTAAAACGGCAGAGTGAACAAAAGTCAGGATCGTGCAATGGCAATTGGTAGCATTATTTAGAACGCTAACAGATGCAACTCTACCCAACGACTACCTTGGTTTGATTTAGCTACCACGTAAAAACGAAATAGACTGAAACCGATTGTTCAAAACTCTTGCCCCTGAGTTGCGTAAAAACATACCAAGTGTTATAGTTCCAAGCTATAGTTCCATTAAGGAATGCCTTCATTTAAAAACGGATAAGCAAGACGAATGAGCCAGCAATTCGACCTTCGTCAAGTGTTGTTAGACAGCTTTAATAAAACTGGGGTAGAATGGCACATTAAGGGCGTTGTTAACGGTAAAGGGAATCTCTATACGGTATCGAATGACACAAAACTAATTTCCAAAGTCTTTGAATTGGTAGCGTTTCCCATTATTATCGAAGCAGTGGAGCCATACATAGAGAAATGGGAATCTGAGGAGCGCCAGACTGTCTACCCGGACCTGACCCTTGTAGTTGCAGGTGATCTTCCAAACAAGATAGCAATTGACATTAAGAGCACCTACCGGAAAGCTAGCAATAGAGCTGGTTTCACGCTAGGCTCGTACACGGCCTACATGCGCCCTCCATTCACGAAGAACATCCGTTACCCTTATACACAATATAGAGAGCATTGGATAGTTGGTTTTATATACAGCAGAGTTCCTGGAGTTGAACCTGAGGTAGTTAACATTTCTAACATAGACAAAGTAATTGCGCCGATCACAGATGTAGAGCTCATCATTAGAGAGAAGTGGCAAATAGCCTCCGACCGACCGGGTAGTGGCAATACCACCAACATCGGTTCGATAACTGAAATCGAGGGGTTAAGAGAAGGCAAGGGTGTATTCACAAAATTTGAGGAGAAGGGAAAGGAAATATTCGAAGACTACTGGCGAAATTTTGACCGGAATCCACCCAGAAAATACAAGAGTGTAGATGAATACCTTGCGTGGAGAAAAGAGCACCCTACTACGTCATAAAGCACTGCCCTTCAAATCGCATTGTCCTCTACCTAAGGTGCAATGAAGAGTAGCTCAGAGGAACTATAAGTAGACAAGACGTACTTATAGTTCCTCTTCTTAACTTCGATTACCTTCTGTTTATATTGCCTCAGAAGGTTAAAAAGCTCCTGCTCGCTTGGAATTCCGTTGTCCCTGTATGATACTACAAGTATGCTATTCTTATATCTGTCAAAGAGTTTGGTGAAGGCATCGTGGATCCGATTTTTGTCAACCCACTCACTTCGAATTGTCTTCAAAGGCCGGTGTTTCCTTCCATAATTGATTCTGTTAGGCCACTCAGTATACATCGTAAGCCCCTCAAGAAAATGATAAAAATGCAAGTAATCAACGCCTACGCCCTTTTCTGATATATACGGTGTATCTATATATACCAAGTCGAAAGCGCCCGGAATCTGGAGTGGGTTTAGATTGATAGCTTTATTTTTTCTGCCGTTATCAAAGACAGCCCCATTTGCTTCAGACACAAAGTGACGAAACCATTGGTCGAACGGTTTGTCCCAAGTGACTTTGTTTCCAAAACTGCGCTTCACATCTCTGAATCGGATATAAAGATTCTTGCGATGGAATAGATTGAAAGGTCTCTTTATTATGCATGCTTGAAAAAGCGCAAAATAAGCCAACGCTTGCTTGTATGGATTTGTGAGGTGCGTAATATTACTTACAATCTGGTCTAACCAAGCGTTCTCCTCATCCGTATAGTATATTTCGCGGAAGGTATCCTGAATTGTTGTCCGATAGTCGATTCCGTCATGCCGCTCCAGTAGCCAATCTACATCTTCATCTGACAAAACCTCAACCTCATTTTCGATCAGTGCCAAGCCAATGAAGTAGTTGAATTTAAGACTGTCGTTGTAAGTTACTCGCTTCTCCTTCCTTTTAAGGAGATGCGATACAGCTCCTGTTCCTCCGAAGGCATCCAGCGCTGTATCAAAGTCCAGGTCTTGAATACTATCCCAAATCCAATCAACCAACTTCGCTTTGCTTCCCTGAAATCTAGTTGATGGGAATACTGGCTCTTTCTTCACTTCCAATGGTAATTCACTTTGAATGACTTGCGCCTTGTGCATCTTTACCCCAATCCGTGGCGGACTCCCACTCAAATATTTTATCACAGCCTGTTCTGTCACCGATAGCTAAGAAGACACAGCTTCAACGACATCTAGATTCATTAATGATAACATAATGATAACATAATGACTATTAGTTGTCAAGATGATGTCGTCATGTTATCATTATGTCTAGAGGATTCAGGTGCAAATTAGACTCAAGCAACTAAGGGAATCACGCTTCCTAACTCAGCGTGAACTTGCAGCAAAGGCTCAAGTAGGAATCTCAACTATCGTACGTATAGAGAAAGGGCAACAAGTCCCCACATTCAAAACGATCAAGCGCCTAGCATCTGCATTAGCCATAGACCCGTCCGAGTTGGCACAGCCTGATGACTAATTTGCGGGCTGAGATCGAATACATCCCCTAATTTTTTGAAAATTACAACATTTGATTACTATTCTAGTACCTCATTCTTTCAATTTCATAATCGAGCCTATTATTGCCTGCAGAGTCGGAGATGTTGCTCCTTGGTTCAACGCTCGGCGTAAGAGTTCACCCAAAAGTTGTGGACTTTTAGTTGCGTCATCTTTGTTACCATAGCCAAACTCCACTTGTAATTCCCCTAGTAGTGAATTGAATACCTCGTGTCCGATTTCGTCGCGCAGCGTATTTTCTAGCTTAGCTTCGAAACAAGCAAATCTGTCATAAACACCACAAGGCCAATCGCTAATCTGCTCACCGACTATCCGAAGTAAAATGTGATTTTCGCGGGGGTTAGCACCCTCTGTACCTTTATCGCTATCCCAAACAACGTAAATGCGAATACCAAATTTCTGAAAAATTAGGCATGGACGATCTAGAGAGCTCTTTCCTCCGACAGGAATAACTGTTATATCGTGGCTTTCGAAGTCGCAGTTGTTGGCGAATGCGGCACCCAATATGGCTGCACGTTCATCCTCGCCTTCAACAAGGACGACCACGTCAGCGAAGAATCCCTCTGCAACCCAGGGGGTCATAATGGCCTTCAAACGAGGCTGTAACGTTTCCCAATTGTACATTGGCACAGAATTGCCATTTCGGTCCTTGCCCTCACACGCCTCCCATAGTTCCTTTGCTACTGCATCACCTCTTACCTCAATGGTTTTGGTAATCCGGGGCTTGTCTGCGCCATTGGATATCTTACGCAGGACTCGTACTTGGTCGAATCGATCGATACCAACGAATAGCGGCGAGTGTGTTGAATATATAACCTGTGTCCTCTTTGCCACGCCCGGTACAGTGCCACTGGCCAGTTTTAACAGGATGTTTGATAAATACCGTTGCCTACTTGGATGCTGGTACAGCTCAGGCTCCTCAATGGCGAGCACCAGACTAGGCATTGCACCTGGGACTCCCCTAAGTGTAACTTCAGATTCGGCTGATGTCTGAATTTCAATGTCTTCATCCTCAGGTGCTTGAGCTTGGACAGCTGCCAAATGCTGAAGCATGGTCAGAATGAAAGCTCTCTGTAGACCATGTCCTGTTGCTGATACAGGTGCCGAGTAGCCATGTTCTCTCAGTTTTACATCTGCATTTGGCATGACGATTTCAATGCCGCCCTCCGTTATCCATTGCAACTCCACTGCTGCATCAGGCACAAAAGTCTTTAAAGTTGACGTAAGCTTATCCTCAAGCTCTTCTAATCCTTTAGCGGTATCTCCCGCCATTACTTCGTTATATCGTTTTTGTGCCTGCTCTCTGATTTCTTTTAGTTCGTCACGATTAGCCAGTGTAGCCCTTATAACTAGGTCTAAGATCTCTGTTATTGGTCTCCCTCTCCCCTCTTGGGCATCTTCAGCCGCATCACGAACTGCGGGTATGGGAATCAGGCGTGTGAATCGGCCCAAGTATCCTTGCCCGACTCCTGTAAACCCAAAGAACTGACCATCATCCCTTTGTCTAGTACATTTCTCATGATGATCGAGTTCCCATTGACGCATTGCTTCAAAAGCTGCATTTTGGGAGTTTACTGTGGGAAGGTTTGCATATTCGGGATTCTGCCTAATTTCAGCATATTGTTTTCTAACTTCCATTGCACTTCCTGCATCCCGAATCGGAATAAAGTCGGCATTTTGGAGTTTGGCACCGTGCAACTTAGCGGCAAGCTTCTCATTGTGGAGTGAAAGCACACGAGTTACTGTGAGTTCTTCACGGTCTAGATACGGAGCAAACTTCTTTTTGGCATCGTCTTCCAAGTCTTTGAAGGTAATGCTGATCTCTATATCCTGGGACGTTTCCTTGTTGTAAAAATCATCCTGACTAAATCGTGGAGCGGAAGTATAGAAGAGTTCAAGAGCCCTCAGGAAACACGACTTTCCTGTGCCATTCGGACCTACAATAGCTGTTAGTGGTTCACAATTCAAGGTCTCATCAAGAATGCACCTAAAATTCCTTACATGAACCGATTTTATAATCATAGCTGGCTGCTGTCTCACCCCACTTTCTTGTAGGGATATTTGTCTTTAATGTGTCTGTGGAAGAAAGAACCAAGTGACGCGGCTGCCATGAGTGCTACGTATATGCTCTTTGGAACACCTCTGTATTGATAGATGCTACCGTTGTGGAATTCGATCTCCAAAACTGAAGATGCGGGGTCATAACCTACCGACTTGAGATTACTGGAGAACACAGGTTGCCGGACCACTTCACTTCCTCCGCTATCTTGGCGGTTTCAAAAAGCTTGCCTTTACCAATTACTATAACTTTTTGTGCAGCACCAATACAAGTATATATAGTATATACCCATATGTAAACTGTATACCGAACGTTGCGATTTCGTCCAACGCAGTTGCACACTCATCATGCCATTGTAATATCTTAGATATACGGGCCAGTACGAGTTGTTGCAGGATTACCGTATGGCCAATTCTTACTTATAATTACCGGTGCAAAGCTTCATCGGGATGAATTATGGCCAGGGTCCAATGGAGGAGACCTTGAACAATAGTCACAAAAGAGTATAATACGTAGGTGTCAAACGGCTCTTTTGGAGGCGTCTGAAGTTCGAGTTAGTTCTAGGAGTTGAGGTAAGATATGGTTCGTTTCCTCCACACGAGCGATTGGCAGCTTGGTATGACCCGCTACTTGTTCTCCGAGGGGGCTCAGGAGCGTTTCAACCAAGCACGCTTCGATGCAATCCGCTCACTCGGCAAAATTGCAGAGGAATCTAATTGCCAGTTCGTAATAGTCTGCGGAGATGCGTTTGAATCCAACCAGGTAGATCGGAAAACGGTTGCGCGTGCCCTTGAGGCGCTCAAGGAAATCCCAGTCCCCGTCTGGATTCTGCCCGGTAATCATGATCCCTTGAATGAGGCCTCGGTCTATTCATCCAAGAGCTTCGTGCAAGGGAAACCGTCTAACGTCAATGTGATTAACGATGCAACCCCGATCCAAGCGGATCACAACGTCGAACTGGTTGGGGCCCCATGGCTTTCAAAACGCATGCCAGTGAACCCATTTTACGAAGCAACGAAGTCACTTGAACCATTAACTGGCGTCACCCGGGTTATCTTGGCACACGGTATTATAGATTTGTTTACACCCAAAAAGGATGACCTTGGGATACTTACGGCAGATAGTCTGGAGCGTGTCATCGAAAAGAAAAAGGCCTCCTTTGTGGCGTTGGGGGACCGCCATTCACGCACTAAGATTGGTACGAGTGAGCGTATCTGGTATTCTGGCACACCAGAGGTCACGGACTTCGGAGAAGGTGAGACTGGCTATGTCCAAATTATTGAATTAGATGGTGATAAAGTAATTGTGACACCTGTCACAGTCGGTCAGTGGCGCTTTATCGAGAAGAATCGCGTTGATATCAACTGCTCAGAGGACATTCAGGTGTTGTGAGACATGCTGGGAAGCATAGACCAAAAGGAATTAACGGTGCTTCGGCTGAACCTAGTGGGGTCTATTTCCCTCAGCCAGGAGGCAATCCTACGGCAATTTCTGGCTACCATCGGTGACGTATTCGCATCTTTTCAAATTGGCGACGATGATTTATTAGTTTTGCCCGACGATGCAGATTTCTCCAGCCTTAATTTCTCCGGGTTCGCCGAAGCGACCGTCAGGCAGCTGCGGGAAAAGATGATCGGGGAGGAAATGGAGAAGAGAACCGCTCGCGACGCGCTTGCGTTGCTGGTCAGGTTGAGTGGTGGTCTATCATGAGATATGTCTGCTTGCGGATTGCCAATTATAGGGGTGTTTCCCAGCGTGAGGCAGAATTCGCTGGAACTGGTATCACCCTGGTTAGAGGTCCCAATGAGATAGGAAAAACTAGTTTAGGGGAGGCGATCTGGATTCTCTTTGGATATCCAGATTCTAGCAAGCACAGCGATGTCATGGCAATCAGGCCGGTTCATCGCGACGAAGGTACAGAGATCGAATTGGAGGCAGATAGTGGCCCCTACCAGTTCACCTACTTTAAACGTTACTTCAAGAAAACGGAGACTAGGCTCACCATTACGAAGCCAAAAGCCGAGAGTCTGACCGGCAGGCAAGCCCACGAGCGCGCCGAAGCGATACTAAGGGAGACCTTGGATATCAATCTTTGGAAAGCTTTGAGCATTAGGCAAGGTGCAGAGATTAAGCAGCCAAAACTTACAGGTCAAACTTGGCTTTCTCAAGCACTAGATCGGGCGGCTGGTGGACATTCGACCGATCCGAAAGCTGAAAGCCTCTTCGAAGCGGTTCATGTGGAGTACCTAAACTATTTCACTCCAGGAGGAGCCGAGAAGAAAGAGCTTGAGGAATGTCGCCGGACACTATCAGATTGCCAATCGGAAGTTCAAAAGTTTGAAGAGGCGCTGAGTGATCTCGAGCATGATATCGATCGAGCTATCGATCTCAGACGGGAATTAGGTGAGCTCGAATGCTCTAAGCAGACGATTGCGAACGAATTGGAAAGCCGCTCAGCCAAGCTCAAACAGATAGACGAATTGGATCATCGTCTCACGGAGGCGAGGCATAACCTGCAATTAGCGAAAGTCTCGGAAAAGGCAGCACGTACGGATAAGAAAGCACGCGAAGAGCTTGTCAACAAGGTCTCGGATGCTAACAAGGCAGAAGCTGAAATGGGCAAATCTGTAGATTCGAGACTTGCTTCACTCAACCAGGCCAAGGAAGAGTCGAAAAAAGCAGAGACGGCTTACGATGCCGCCGAAGTAAAACTGAAGGAAGTCCGTGAGTTGACTGATTTGCGCCGGCGCGATTATGACTATTTTCGTGCCAAGCTGGACCTTGAATTGTTGCAAGAACGTAAGGATCGTGTTGACCGAGCAAGGGAGATAGCCGCTCACTCACAGGCAATTCTGGCAACGAACATGGTTGACGAAGGAGCTCTTCGGGCCATTGAGGAAGCTCAAGATGCAGTAATAACCGCCAGAGCAAAACGAGAGGCCAAGGCTCCTGCTGTCTTGTTGCGCGGATTACGAGAATGCAGGTTGATCAAAGACGGCACTACCGTCAAATTGGGACAAGGGAAAGAGCTTTCCTTTCAGATACCTGACAAGGTCAACTTAGTCGTGCCAGATGAATTAGAGATGGAGATAACAGCCGGCTCCAGTGTTGACGCGCTTTCAAAGAAGGTTGAGGATGCTGAGGCAAAGCTAAGCGATGTCTGCACCTCTCTGGGGATCAGTGGGGCAGATAAGGCGCGGGCGGCTTTTCAGGAAAGGCAAGAGGCCTCTAGACAGGTCATGGAAATGCGGCAGGTTGAGAAGGATAATTTGCGCGACCTTTCTTATGACGAATTGGCAGGCCGACTATTGCGATTACAACAGACCGTGCCGGGTTATCTGCCCGCACGGGTGTCTGAGCCACCCATTTTGGATAGCTCTGATCTAACAAAAACAGAATTGGCGAGATTGGAGAATATGCAGCAAGATCTAGAAACAAAGTGGAAAGAGGCAAAAGTTGCCTTCGATGAGGTAAAAAAATTATGTGAACGCCGGAACGAAGACTACATAGAAGCGCGATCTGTGTGGGAACATCAAAAGCAGCATTTGGCCGGCCTCGAGAAGACACTGAAAGAAGTGAGAGTGACTATGCCTGATGAAGGGGTCAATGCAGCACTCGAAAGCGCAGTAAAGGTGTTGGCACAGGCAGAGGCCGATGTTAGAGATACCGAGGCAACGCTCGGAGCGCTCAATCCGGAGCAGGAAAGGGAGCTTGATAAGACGGCCAGGGAATCATTAACCAGAATACAGCAACAGATGAAAACGACAGAAAGAGAACTAACAGAGGTAACTACTCGCCTCAAGATCAACGGAGAGGATGGCCTCTATGATAAATTGGGCATTGCTCGAACTAAGCTCTTGCGTGCTGAATATGAAAACACGTCGTTAACCAAACGGGCGGCAGCCGCAAATCTGCTATATAGGACTATGTCTTATGAACGTGATAGGGCACGTCACGCTTATGTCGCACCGCTTAGGGAGAGGATCGAGGCACTGGGTCGCTTGGTTTTCGACCATACCTTTCAGGTAGAGGTAAGTGACGACCTACAAATTGTCAGCCGCACATTGAATAATATCACGGTTCCTTTCGATAGCTTGAGTGGTGGAACAAAGGAGCAGCTTTCGCTAATCTTTCGCTTGGCGTGCGCGATGACAGTAGCCACCGATGGTGGTGCTCCAGTAATTGTCGACGATACACTGGGTTACACTGATCCGGAAAGATTGTCCCTGATGGGCGCCGTACTAGCCAAAGCGGCAAAGGAATGCCAGATTGTGATTTTTACCTGTGTGCCAGGCCGATACAGTAATATTGGGGCAGCCAAAGAGATCGTCTGGGCGAAGTGATTGACGTGTTTCAGCTTGTTGTATCGACCTAGTCATGCCATAAACCCTGCGTTTCCGATGGAGTCGAACTCTTCATCTTATCAACCATAAATAGGTGGAACAGTCTGCACTATACGTCATAACGTATCGCGGTAGATAAAGACAATTTCTGCTAGGTTCAGCCCTATTGTGTTAAGTGCCGAGTGCCATAAGCATGAAGACACGTGTGGAATCAAGGTGTCAAGATGCCTGTTCAGTTACTTTGTATCAGGAAACATCAGGCTTTCAACTGCTTTTTGTTCCCAATCTGTATACTGTTCTGGCTTTTTGAGCAGTATTTGACCACCTTGGTTTAGGAGAATTTCCAGAGTAGCATCCGAAGGAATCTGCATCAAATCTGTCTCTATCGGGAGAGGATGTTCATACCGCTCTGCTTCTGGTAAGTGTGTCTCGATACTTCGTACGCTACACTGGACAAGACGGTCCAGTAATTCGGAGGCACAAGTGAGTTCAAACTGTGAGCTTCTGTTCAGGGTTTGCAAATAATCATTCCAGATATCATGCAATAATGATATGAAGGGCTCATTGAGGTAATTGGAAGCTAGTGCCCTTTGGCAAACATAGACTCGTGCAGCTGGTGGTGGATGCACGTCTATGGGATCAACATCAAATGGATCGCCAGCAAGTGTTAGCGCCATGTCCACGGATAAGAAATAGTAGGCTGGTCCACAGACAAATGTCGCGAAAACGTCGCAAAAAACTTCATTCAGTCGTTCCAGCTTCCAGTAGTTGAGTGCCTCGTCAATAGTACGATTTCTCTCTGTTAGTTCTTCCGGTGTTAGAGGTCCCGCTTGCCGCCGAAATTCTGAGAAATAGCCAAATGTTACTGCTGCCAGATTGTCTGCGATGGTTAGGAACCTCTGGAATGCATTATGCCCCAGCTCATGGTACAGGCCTGCCATACCAAGGAGAGAGACAGAATGCTGCGGCGGGCCAAAAAACACTGGGCTCTCAGTTATTGCAGAAACTGTGGCCTGTGCACCGTCAAGACGGACGGCCATGTCCTCCATCCAGGTTAATCCACAGCGTCTGGCCGCATCGAGCAGGATGCCTCTTACTACAATATCTGCATCGCCTTCCCTACGTAAAGCTGGCAAGTAATACCAGGTGATAATGATTGTCCACCAATTAATGTCGTGGATGATTGGTAAAGCTCTAGCAATGAGCATGGGATGCCCGATGCGGGTTATCAATTGGAGACTTGTACAAAGACCTCTGCACTCGTTGATCTTTCCCTGCAACCGGGATATCAGCTGTGTGTGATTAGACCTTTTGGATTGTAGGTCCGCTAGTTCTTGCTCGATCCAAGAAAGGACAACATTAAAGTCTGTTACCTTTGCCTTCAAGTAGTCTAACATGGCTATATCTAACGTGAATATAACCGTCTAAGATCCTCTGTGAACTCGCTGTCCAAAAGTGAAAGAGTATCTTCCAACACGGGGATGGCGCTATCCTGCAGTTGCTGGTCTGATTGTAGGCCTTTAATTAGATTACTTAAGTCCTCCTTCCAGTCATCTATAGGTTTCATCCCACTCTTTACTCGGTGAACGAGTGGCTGCATATCTACAGAAGGTGATTCTTGGGTAAGTGCTGATCTAAGCCGCGTGACAAAGTCAAGTAACTTCTGACGACTTTCGGATATATCCTTCGCTGATAACCCAAAATCAGACGCCTGTCCCAGCGTGTCCGCTTCAAGCGCAATGAGTGCGCTATTGAGCTCACGTAGGAGTTGCTGTTCCCGACCCAAGCGCCCAGAAACCGAACCTAGTACACTCATATGCTTTCCTCCTCTTGATCTGTAATATCAGCTTTCTTAACAAGCCCAACATCCTCCTGCTCCCATTCTGCCTCATCCTCTTCATCTTCAGCTGGTGAACGGAACGTCTCTCGAAGTGCTTCGTCTGTCCACCTGATCGTTACGGGGAGTCCAATCTCAATATCTGGAGCGTTCCAATTCAGATGAGTGAGACGATAGGCGTCTTCAGCTATATTCTCGATATCAACCTCTCCGACACAGTCAACAACTTCCAGTAGTAGAGCGCCAGCCGTAACACCACGCCTATCCCATGCTCCTGGCCTGCCTGTGGTGGTCAAGAGAACCTTTCGCTGGTCGAGCACCAAATAGGTACCAGGAAGTGGATTCTGTAAGATCTTCCCTGCACCCTCTCGCGCAACGGTAAATAACCTGACTGGTATGTGGTTCTTGCGAATCTCTACAGCGGCACAGCAAACGTCGACAGGAAGGAAATGGTTCATTACCAAACTCTCCACCGTCTTGTGAAGTGCAGCGCTTTCGCTTGGCCACCATCGCCCGTCTCGATGAATCACAATACTGCCAATTTGATATCCACTCTTCACAATGGATATTATAGATTCCTCGAGATGTCGGCGTAAAGTCGGCTCTTTGATAGCCTCAGTCATCCTCCCTCTGGCGACAGACTGGCCATAGTGTCTTTCTACTAGGCGGCCACCTGTTCCATAAAAGAAATGATAGCCAATTTGGCCAAAGAGGGTGTCAATGCCAATATATAGGTCATAGTGTAGACTGTCCGCCAGAACCCATGGCTTAATGCCACCTTCAGTTAACACGGCTAGCGCCGTATTACGAATTTGACTGGTGGCTCGCTGTGGATTGGAGCGGGTACAAATAGCTTCTACGGTTTTTCCTGTAATGCACTGGGAGAGAACCGGTTCGATGTTCTCCTTCAGCTCGCCGTGGACATCCTTACTGAAACTATCCCAAAGAATCACAATCGCCAAACATCGTGGATTGCCCAAGCGCACCTCAGTTGCCAAACGTAGGAGGGAGCTGCCCATTCGTTCTGATTGGCCAACCGAATAGGGTCTTTGCTGAACAATGTGTAGCTGTTGTCCTGTCTGCCTTTTCACTTCCATTGACAAGTAATGTAAAAATGTCTCCCGTGTCGGACGATCGACGCTCTGGGGATATAGCAAGATGATATCACGCAAAGGTTCGTTGTGATAGGCGCCAGCCTTGTACAATGCTAGCAGCTTCCTAGAGGTGAAATTTACTATCTGACTGTCAAAAGCGCCGCTTGAGGTGCTCGGTGTAAAGTTCTTAGGAAAGGGAGCCAATATCTCGCCTTTACCGAACTCGAGGCGCGGAGGGATAAAGACCGTCCTTTCCTTCACTAAATGATCAGACTTAATAGAAATTGGGATATCTCCATATCTCACGCCGCCCAGGTATTTGAGGAAATTCTCAATTTCAGCCACTCTAGTTTGTGGCATCATCTGGGGACGGACAGAACAGCTACGCATTCCTTCGTACTCCGTAGTGAAAACAGGGAAGAGGCGAGAAATAGGCACTGGCCAAGACTGCTCTTCGTTTGAGCGGTCTTGAGCAAACACAGTTGCATCGTCACGTGATACGGACACATTTGGATATTCGTCGCGATAGTATTGATATACTGTTCTCCCTGTTTCATCGTACTTGTATTGACCAATCCCCATGCCGGCATCACCGGCATATCTACAGGGTATCTTCAGTGGTCCATTGTCTCGAATGAATGAGGCTCTATCCTTAAAAGGAATGCTTAAATCCAAGTGGTTTTGCAGAACGATCTGCTTCTCCTCTTCGGTGTACTCTGCTAAAGACTTTCTGCCTACGTACCTGGTGCGGGGGTCAGCAGCAAAGCATGGCCCAATACCATGCAACAGGACAAGGCCAAATTTCAGACCCCGATAGGCATTGACTATGTCATCCAGTATTTCTTCGTTCTCAGGGGCTATCTTATAGAAGAGAGTCCATTCGGCTCTCCAGAACTTATCTGTCATAGATCGCAGCCTGTCAGTGAAGGGTCTTTCTAGCATTCGGCACACCAATTCTTTTTCGGTTCCACAGGCTTTGTCTACGTCTACCTCAACTACCTCATCAGTCACGTCAATGTGATATACCCTATCTGGTACATCTGTAATCTGCACACTGCTCCCTACAGGCGGGCTATCGCCCTCTGGAATAAGAAAAGTAGGAGATTCAAAGCCACTTGCAAGATACACGGGACACCGAAGTACCCTACGCCATAACCTGTCCGCCCACCGTTGCATCCTAATTGGCCGGAGACTATCCTTGGGTATCCTCTCCCTAACCCTTAATACACGGAATATATAGAGTATCCCTTCCAAGCCAGTAATCGGGTATAGGGTAGCAGCAAGTTCCCTTTTGTCTTTATATCTATTCATCTGATGTCATCCTTTGGCAAAGGCGTTTGAACTTGCACCACCGGCACTTTCCCATTGACAGCGCAAAGTCACAGTCTTCGAGGCAGAGCTTTTCTTGTCCCAATAAGCCAGCAAACTGCTTGACTCGGTCGATGCTGCGCCGAATAAAACTCAATGTTTGTTCTCGCACATTTTCGTCAATCCCGAAATTCTGTTGTCGCACGGGGTCAGCTACAACATATAAGAGGTGTGCTCTAATGGAATCGAGCGAGTGTCCAAAGGCCAAGTGTGGCCAAAGTTGGTAGACATTCACCTGGAATTCGGCTGAGTCAAACTGCCCCCAATTCGACGAAAAAGGGGTTCCCGTCTTCCAATCAAATATGTCAAAGTTACCATCCGGACTTTGTAGGGCTAAATCGACTTTGACCAGTACTTGTGCACCGCTGAACTTGAAGCCAGGAGCATTAGGCCCATAAACGGGCTCCTCAAGCCAGATGCGGGACGCCCGCGCGAGTGAGCCAACGAGATCCACATCATCCACCCATGCCATAAACCGATAGAGCCATATTGCTACACTGTCTATTATTGGCACGACCTCAAACTCAGGATTCTCCTCGTATTCGTGCTCAAAAAGGGCCAGACCTCCGTCTTGGTCAATAGCGCGAGGATTCGTACGGAAAAGTTTGTTCGAGGAAAATGCCCATTCATTCATCATATTATCCTGAAGCTCAGTAACCAGCTCGGTGACTGTCGGAAATTGCCCTTGTCTGACTCGCCGAAAATAACCAGCAACGATGGAATGGAAGGCATCTCCCTTCCACCCCGGAATGTTCTTCAGCTTCTTGAGAAAGGCGATCTCTCGTAGTATACTGTCTCGGCTGTTGATCTTCGCATTAGCCAGGTATTGGAAATAATAACGCCGCTCACAATCGTGTAATATCTGATCTCGGCTAACTGACCAAGTCAGTGGCATCTCTTCATCTTCGGTAGCTTCTGGACAATTTCCCCAAAAGCACAGACTTGTTCCAGTCTCTTTAGTAAGTTGATATTAACCTTTTGTCAATACCGATGTCAATCATGACCAACCATGCTGCCCACTACTACTCCCCCAGAGTGGGAGACAGGACCACGGCTTTTTACTTGAAAGCCAAGAGCCTTGCCAACTGAGCTACTTCTGCTTGCAGCAGCCCCGCTGCTACTCTATTCAACTACACTAACGATGTTTCTTTACAATGAGCCATAATATGCTACTGAACCCATCAATTTGGGCACACGTCGGGCGCCCGATGCGAGACTTTTGTTCTTTTTGAAGCCCAGCTAAATAAACGTAAAGAAAACAATACTTATTTTGGGCTGTGGGGCTGAGGTCAATATATCTGCCAGCCGTATGCTCTTTCAGGAGACCTTGCGGTATTCCTGCTTCCAGCCCACTGCCTTTTGTATCACAGCGCGGGCATCGTTCAGGGAAACTTCAGTGTACTGCGGGCCGGCAAGCATGACTGCAATCTCCTGGGTGCGAGCTTCGCCTCCAAGTGTCTGGAGCATGCTTACGGTTCGAGCGCCTGACTCTTGCTTATGCACGTTATAATGGGCGTCGGCGAAAGCAGCGATTTGGGGAAGATGAGTTACACAAATCACCTGGCGATTCCGGGCTAATGCCCAGAGCTTCTTGCCTATTATCTCGCCACTCCTGCCCCCTACACCGATATCTATCTCATCGAAAATGAGAACCGGTATATTATCAACCTCGGACAGAGCGCCTTTCAGCGCCAGGGTAAAACGGGAGATTTCACCTGTGGAAGCAATTTTGGTTATGGGCTTGACCGGCTCCCCGGGATTGGTCGAAGCCATGAACTCAACCACATCAACCCCTTCGTTGTTGAAGGCATAAGTTTTGCCGTCGGGTAGAGGAATCCCTTCTTCAGACTCATCCTGGGTCAGGGAAACATTGAACTCAACCTGCGACATGTTCAAATCTTTAAGTTCCTTCTTCACCTCGGCGACTAATTTTTGTGCCACTGCTGAGCGCGCTATGGAGAGCTCGGAGGCTATTTTGCCCATCTCCGCCTTGAGCTGAGAGCATATCTTCTCCAGTTCAGCTTGCTTCTCCGAAGAAAGCGAGATTCCCTTCAGCTCTTTTTCAGCCTTCTCCAAGTAGCTCAGTATGTCAGCGATGGTCTGTCCGTATTTCCGCTTCAGGTTTTTTATTAGCTCAAAGCGAGCCTCCACCTCTTCCAGCCGTTCCGGATTATGCTCCAGCTTTTCGCTGTAAGCACGAATGTCTCGCGCTACCTCCTCAACGCCGTATACCGTCTCTCCGAGATAATTCAGTTGCTGGCTAAGCGTAGGGTCGAGCTTGACGAGCTTCTTCATAACTCCAACTGCTTCATTCAGTTTGTCCAGAGCCGGAACTGAAGCTCGCGAGACATCTTCTTTGCATAGTGCCTGATATGCTTCGTAAGACATTGCTTTCAGCTTCTCAGCCGAAGCAAGTATATTTCGTTCCCTTTCAAGCTCTTCGTCCTCCCCCAGCCGCAATTCAGCCTTCTTTATCTCATCCAGCTGAAAGCGCAGAAACTCCTCGCGGCGAGCGGCATCTTTCTCTGCTTCAACCAGCGCCTTGAGTTCCTGCTCCAACTTACTGAGCTCTACTACCTTGCCGCTGAAGTCATGCCGCAAGTCCATGGTATGGCCGTAGGCATCAAGAAAATCCAGATGATACTTCGTATCGAGGAGAGACAGGTGCTCGCTCTGACCGTGAATATCGATTAGCAGGCGTCCGATTTGGCGTAGAACTCCCTTAGTTACCGCCTGCCCATTAACCCGGACAACGCTGCGCCCCTGCTTTTTGGATTCGCAACTGATAACCAGATTGTCCTCATCGGATTTCAAACCCTTCTCAGCTAGAAGCTCTCTGAGCTGTGGCAGGATTGCATTATCAGGTAAGGCGAACACTCCTTCGATTTGGGCTTCGTTGCTTCCGTGGCGGATAACATCATCGTCCACCTTCCCTTCCAACAGCGTCTCAACGGCATCGATGACCAAGGATTTGCCTGCCCCCGTCTCGCCGGTAATAACATTTAACCCGCCGCTCAATTTCCAGTCTATGCTCTCAATAATCCCAAGGTTTTTAACTCTTAATTCCAGTAACAAATCCTTGTCTCCGGCAACTAAATGTGGCTAGCTTATATTTTACCACTTGTTGCCGAAATTGGTGAGGTAGAGGTAACAAGCAGCCACAATGTTCAGTCATTACAATGGGCGTAGCTTGGGCTATGCAATAGGAAACAGTCATCTCATAGGTTATTCTACGAGCAATGCAGACATCTTATGGCGTGACGGTGATTTGCATAGATCCAACAACAGTACCGAATCCACCTGAATGAGCTCTGAAAATGTAAGTGCCCGGCTTTAGTGCGTTGGACATTGTGCCCAGAAGCACCGGTTTACTACTTTCTATGCGCACATTACTTACCCAGGTAACAAAGTCCTTCTCTGACGCATAAATATTGACCTTGAACTGTATACTTTCTTCTTTTATGGCGCTAGCCCAGTAGCTAGCTTGAGTTGTTTGTGCTGAGGTCAACGTAGTAACAGGTGAGCTGTTTGGATTATTGTCCAGTGTAGCCCAAAGTTTGATTTTGCTGGGGGGTTCAAAATCAGAGAATGCGCTCGGTTCACTCTTGCCTCCGCAGGAGGGAACAGCAAGCAAAAGCAAAAACACGATTGCCAAAAAGGAAACAGTCATAAGCTTTTTCATAATAGCCTCTCGTTTTCAATTCCCTTTTAACTCATTTTATTCCGTCATCCTAATTGCGTCAAGCCTACCTTTTATAGTGATTGTCCTGAGAAGTTGGCAAAACGAGGAATCACACATTCCATCGCTTTGGGTTACATGATAACCCACCTCTCTGCACACGTATCTCGCGCTATTAGAGATGATGTCATGCTAACATAGTTTTGACGGTTGACCACTATACCATTTCCTCCAGCCCAGATGGGAAAGACAATGCTAAAAAGTACAAAATACGAGGCTAGTATGGGGTGAGGGGTGACCGGGGGTAACCGGGATGAGTCACATCGCTCAATATGAGCTCGCCACAGAGGTATCTGTGGAAAGGCAAAACACGTACATAGATAGTATAGATAGTATAGATAGTATAGAATAGATAGAATTGATGCCTTGGATCTGGTTGTATGGGCTGATGCCTCCCCCTGATTTTGACATAGCCGGGCTCCCTGCATAATTGTAGCTAACGGATATGGTGCGGAAATACTATCGGTGTACACAGGTAGCTTGTTGGTTGTCTCTTTGCCAAAGCGAAGGTAAACGGTATGAAAACATTCGCCCCCGCATTTTTTAGGGTCGTATTTATAGTTCCCGTGGGTGTGAATAAATTTTAAGTAGATGGCTCAGTCAGCCTGGCGGTAGATGTGGAGCCAGTCGTTTCTAACAGTTGAGCTGCCCTGATTGACTAGTGCAAACCGTTATTTTGTCTGCCCCACTGTAAGATTGAATTGGGATTTCGCTAGCAAAAATAGCTAACAAATAGCTAACCAACACGGTGGGACAGGACGGCACAAAAACGTATTTTAGCTTCAAATCGGTTTTCCATCAGCGAACACAATTGTTCTAAATTAAACGTAAAAGGACTCTTTAGGACATTCGCTGGCAAATTTCGAGAGCGGCACCATAAACCACTCGGACACCTCTCCTAGATTCAAATTTTACCCTAAAACTGTTCCTCAGGGCAATTTTGCCGACATTCTTATCAGGAACCTCAATTACCTGCGACTCAGACGAAGCACCTTGCAACCCCTCCTCAAACTGTCTTGCCGCTGCTTCTTGCAGACCGGGTAAGACATATGAGTAGATGTCCAGCGTGGTTGCTACAGAGCTGTGTCCAAGGCGCTCCTGAACAATCTTTGGGTGAACTCCCTGTTGCAGCAATATTGTAGCATGAGCGTGACGCAAGTCATGTAGGCGGATATCCTTTAGTCCAACGCTTTGAGCGATTTCTTGGAATGCCCTGCTAACAGTGTTGGGCCTGAGCGATCTGCCATCAGGGTGGGAGAATACCAGGTCTGTCGGCATCAAGGGCTTCCCAAGTAATTTCCGGGCATGTTCCTGTTTCATGCGGTGTTCCCAGAGCAAAATTACCAGCGAGGGTGACAATGCTACTCGGCGTCGTCCTAGTTTGCTCTTAGGCTTCCAGAAAATGTATCTGCCGTCACGAAGTTGCTGGAGCGTTTGTACTACTGACAGCTTCGCCTCCTCCAAATCAATATCGCACCACCTCAAGCCGAGCAGCTCACCTCTCCGTAGCCCAGTATATGCCTTGGTAAAGAAGAGGGCATAGTAAGGCTTCTTCTTGGCAGCGTTTAGAATCAGTTGCACTTCGCTAGGCCCCAAGGTCTGTAATCTCTTGCTCTGTCCATGGGGTGGCTCAACGGCTTCAGCCACATTGCGGATAAGAATACCATGTCTTACGCCGTGCTTTAGAGCTTTATAAAGAACTCTGTGGTGCTTATGGACTGTTAACGGAGATAAACCACCCCGGCCATCTCGGCGTCCCGACTCTAGGGCTTTTGCATAGTATTTCTGAATATGCTGTGGTTGAAGGGACAATAATGGAAGTGATCCCAGGGCGGGGATAAGGTGAAGCCTCACGATCTCCTCGTAGCGGCTGCGGGTTTTTGGCGCAGTATTTGTTGCTACATAGCCCTGGAGCCCATCCTCAAGAAACTGAGCCACGGTGAGTCGGCTCGGCTTAATATAGGCACCCTGCTCAAGGCTATGCAACAACTCGTGCAAGCGCTTTTGCGCCTCAGCCTTGCAGCCTGTGACGCTTTCAAAGTGCCTTAAGCGCTTGCCTGTTGCCGGGTTTGTCACGGTGCCTAACATATGTCCACTTGTCAAATCAGGTAAGTCGATAAGCAACTCATCTTAGCTTGTCGAAGTATGGACAAGCAAGCTGAGCAATTGTCAGTTGGTGCAGAACGATAACCAGGCCTATCGTACGGAGCACCCGATTGCTCAGGCGGCACTTAAGGCTAATACCTACAGATCTAGCATGGTTTGTTTATGGATGCCTGTCTTTCGTATCCTTGAGTCTCTCGTTTTCTTGTACTTTGCTTTCACCAGTTCCTCCCCCGTTTTGCTCCGCACTTGAAAAAGATAGGAAAGAAGTTTCTCAAGAAAGTAATCTGCTGAACGTGACTTATCTCCATGAACAATAGCCTCCTTGCCAATCATAAGCGTAGCATAAGCAAGCCTTGCTTGCTCAGAGCCTTTACTCTCTCGAATAAAATCTGGGTTAAGCTCATTTACCCGCACCGTCCCGCTCACAAATTCGCTGTGTCGAGACGGACCGTCTTCAAATCGCTCCTCTTTATAATTTATTCGGAAACCGCCCAAGTGACCTGGCTCCCCTGGTTTCTTTGATCGTTCAGCCGTGCTCTTGCCTCTCTCACGGGTAATCCCAGGGTGCACAACAGGACCACGTGGTTTTCTTAATCCCGGAAGAAGCTCCAGGTCCTTGAACTGTTCCTGTTCCAAAATGTCACGGGCAATTTCGATTGCCTTCTTTTGGACTTCGGTTAGTCTTTTTTCCTCCTCCACCCTACGCAACTCCTCTATCTCGGCTTCTAGGGAAGGCCGAATATTATCAAGTTCAACCAAGAATTGTACCCATGCCTGGTTCTCTTCGAAACTCGTTCTGGACGGTAGTGGTTTAAGGAAATCGGCATCGATATAGCCTTTGAGGAAGCCACTTGCGTAGATGCTTTCTTCAAGCCCATATGCGGGATAGGTGCCCAAATCCCCGATAATGGAAACTCCTGTATGGCGAATTGAAACATGACTCTTGCCAGAAGGGTCAAACCAAAACTGGCAACAGAATTTTTTCTGCCAATCAGTGAATAGGTGTACTTCTGTAAAGGCTTGGCCGATCGGCGGAAGGCTAATCTCCAATGGTTGTACGTGATACGCTTTATCAAGACAATTTATAGTTACTTTCAAATTCCCTTCCCTAAGGTAGGAATCAAACTTTTCAGCGAAGAATCGCTGGAGTAATTGTGGAGCCAAAGACCCTCGCGGCTTGGTTGGATCCTGATGCAAGCGAGTGATTACAATAGTCATTCCCGGATTAGAGCGCGATTCAATCTTCTTGGCAGTCTCTATTTCATATTCATCAGAGTTACTTGTAAGCACGACTTTGATAGTGGGCGCATCTTTGCTTTTCTTGCTATAGAAGGTGCAAGAGCTTCCAACTTGGTTAAACGCGAAAATGCCTATGCCCAACTCGCCTATCTGAGGTATGGTCAATTCTCGTTTCATTGAGTCCGCTACCCTGTTGAGAGCAGCTTCGAATTCTTTTGCATCCATGCCAGGCGAATTATAGTCAATAGTTATCCTGGATTTCTCTAGCCGATAGCTGACCTCGCACGAACTCTCCATTTCACCTCTTGTCTTGGCTTTGATCCACTCATCTAAAGCGTTGCTTATATACTCTTTGATGGCATTAGCCGGGGTGCCATATAACCTGCCAAGATACGTCAATAGAACCCCAAGATTGCCGCGGATTTTCTTCTTTGCCATCTGACCTACCTCTTCCCGAAAGACTGAAACCGAGTAGTTGTCAGGGCAAGCCATCTGTTGAATTTATCTTCCTCAGTCAGCATAGTAAGCAAGCTGGAAACATAACCAATATCGGAAGCGTCAAGTTCCTTGCGAAATTCATCTCTAGCCGTTGGCTCGCTATCCCGAAACCATCTCAATTCATCCTCGAGCAAAAGCAGAAGATATTTGATTTTTTCTATCCTGTGCCTAGCCTCCTCAACCTTGACGTAGACCTCAGGTTTATTCTTAGTCTCTAGGAATTCTTTGATTGCGTTCAAGTGTGGCTCTGAGGGCTTGCGTGCTCCTTTTCCGCCTGAAAAGAACCACCATTTGCTGAGAGTGTTATGTGGAGCGCCAAGTTCTTCAGCAAGCTGTCGATTAGATAAATTATGCTCCTTAGCATAGGCATGAAGTTGGCTAAGTAGTTGTTTGGCTTGTTCCTCTTGACTTTTGACCTCATTTCCCGTCATTGTCATCCTCTTACTTAAGCTTTGTCTCATTGTAGCATATTCATGACTATCCGGGGCATACAAATCGCCGTCTCGTTTGGTTTATTGCTTTTATTTGCCTATAAGTGCTACAATGATACCAACTAGGAATGTAAGTTTAGGTGGAGGTATGTTCATGGTGATTGTGAAGGAATGGTTTACAGTCGGGGAAGCTGCTGAATACCTATGCGTATCCAAAAGGACTATTTATAAGCTGACCAAAGAAGGTAGACTACCAGCTTTTCGTATTGGGAAGGAACGCCATCGCCGATTCCGCAGAGAAGATCTGAATAATGTGCCTCGTGTGGGTGAGGAAACCGCAAATTTAGAGGTACTTCTTAAACTCTCTGCAAAGGCTGATCCGGTACTAGCTGAGGCTTGGGACAACGAGAAGGACGCAGCATATGACCGAATATAGCCGGGGAGATGTCGTTCTTGTTGGCTTCATCTTTGCCGACGAGTCTGGAGTCAAATGCCGACCGGCTGTAATAATAAGTTCAGAGGTCTACCATAGTGGTCGGGATGAAGCTATAATTGCCGCTATAACCAGTAGGACTGACCGTGTATTAGTCGGCGACCACTTCATTAATGACTGGCAGGGTGCTGGTCTTCTTTTCCCCTCTGTAGCGACCACGATTATCAGAACAATCAAACAGGGTATGATAGCTAGAAGGCTGGGCTCTATGCCAATACCAGATATGAAGGCAATAGACAGCAAATTGAAGCTGGTGCTTGGGCTTCCTTAAAAAAGTGGAATTATGTTTACCAACCGATGGCTTTCAGCTACAACCTTATTGGTAAGGGCTGCGTCACGTAACTGGTGGAAATTCGATCTAGCCATATCCTATACCCTTCTGCCATCTCAGTCAACCCTTGATAGTGTATCCTTTATTCAGGCTTTTCTTTAGATAACTAGCTCACCTACCCCAGGCTTTTTATCCTCGCCTTTGTTAGTTTACCACAACTTTAAGCCA
>VGNY01000033.1 GCA_016865895.1 Chloroflexota bacterium
CTCTGTGCTAATGTCATTTAGGGCTTACCTCCTTATGGTTTGTTGCTTAGACTATAAAGTCTACCACAAGGTAGGTGAGCCCCAATTCTTACCCTTTCGGAAAAGCCTGAATAAAAAGAACGCTACTCAAGAACGTGTTAACTTATAGTCATGGCTTGCCGATTGCACATTACTGACATTTGCAGTGACGACTACTTACTACAAAGACGCGTCTCGTTGCGACTTTCAGCGGTTTTTGTAACTTGTTGGCTAGAGCACAGACGACAGATACCAGTCAGGTCGTCCTTCCGCTGGGAACAAGGGCTATTTGGCTCCAGTGTATAAGACAGCCAGTATTTTGGTCTTGGTCTTGGTGGCGGATTTGACCAGATGGGGTTGGTTGGAATCGTAATAGACGGCGTCACCGGGCTTAAGAAAATCAATCTGGTCGCCAACCTGGACTTTCATTTCACCCTCTAATACAAATATAAACTCCTGGCCATCATGTGTGGAGAACTCCTCTGCCTCTGTCGGCAGCAAGGTGACAATAAAGGGCTCCATCATGCGGTTAGCCTTTTCTGGAGCCAGTGATTCATAAAAGTAGCCGTACTGCTCGGCCTTCTTTTCTCCATAACGAGCCACGGCCTGTCCCTTACCTTTCCGCACTACGGTCATAGGCTTCTCCACACCAGGGGAGATGAAATAGCCCATCTTCATGTCAAGGGCTTTGCCTAGCCTGATTAACTGGCCGAGAGGCGGTGCCATTTCGCCTGACTCTATTTGCTTCAATGTTTTCACATCAATACCCGTGCGGCTGCTGATATCCTCACGGGTGAGCTCACGCATCTCGCGAGCTTCTCGAATACGCCCACCCAAGGCCCCCTTCACTTTTTCCGCGGGCGCAAGGCGGGAGGCATCAGTTAGCAAATCCTCATGCCTGACGGCTCTCCTCTTGCTTGTAACACGCTTTGTCTCTTTTTTCATCATGCCTCTCCTTCTTTTATGGCGCTCGTTCAATCAGCACCGATATAGCGCGAGCACTTTTACCTAGTGAGGCTAAAGCCTCGCACTACATTGGTAAATAGATTCTCCTTTTACTGGCGAGGCTAAAGCCTCGCACTACGTTGGTAAATAGACTCTCCTTCTTTTATAGCGCTCGTCCGGCAACGCCGATATGGCGAGCAATTACTATTCGCAGAATCTCAGACGTCCCCTCTCCGATTTCCAGGAGCCTCTGGTCTCGATAGAATCTTTCGATTCTGAAATCCTTCATCAGCCCATACCCACCGTGGAGCTGCAAAGCCTGGTGAACACAGCGATGCATGACCTCGGAACAATAGAGTTTAGCCATGGCTGCTTCTTTGGTTATAGGACGGTCGTTTTCCCGCATCCAGCAGACCTTGTAGAGAAAGTTTCTGGCAAGCTCAATCTCAAGTGCCATGTCTGCCAGCTTGAAAGAGTTGACCTGAAAGGCACTGATGGGGCGGCCGAATTGTATACGCGTATTGGCATATTCTAAGCCCAATTCGAAGGCACCTTGTGAGCCACCAAGTCCCATAGCAGCCACACTCAGACGGCCTCCATCCAGAGTACTAAGCATCTGATGGAAGCCATCTCCTATCTTTCCCAGAAGATTCTCTCTGGGTACGATGCAGTCATCAAAAAAAAGCTCCCCGGTATTGGATGACCGCCACATCATTTTCCCTTTCATCTCCTTGGCTGTGAAACCAGGGGCATATTTGGGGACTATGAAGCAACTGAGCTCTGGTTTCCCATCCTCTCGCTTTCCGGTCACCGCCTGGGCAACGACAACACCGGTGAGTGGACAGGCTGAATTGGTGATAAAGATTTTCCTGCCGTTGATGACCCAGTGGTCTCCTTTAAGCTCAGCAGTAGTTCGGGAGCTTCCGGCATCGGAGCCAGCCTCAGGCTCGGTGAGACCAAACGCTGCCAGACATTCTCCTGAGCAGAGTTTTGGCAACCATTCCTGCTTTTGCTTCTCGTTGCCGAAATAATAGATGGGGCCGATACCCAGAGAATTACCAGCGGTAATAGTAGCGGCTTGCGAGCCATCCACCCTGGCTAGCTCTTCGACCACGATGATATAGGAGACATATCCCATGTTGGAGCCGCCATATTTCTCCGAGACGAAGCAACCCAGGAGGCCTAATTCAGCCATTCGCTTCGTCAGCTCGATGGAAAACTGCTCTTTCTCATCCAGCTCCCGGGCAATCGGGGCTATCTCCCTTTCGGCGAAATCCCGAACTGCCTGACGCGTTAGTTTTTGTTCCTCGGTTAAATCAAAGTCCATGGTTCCTACTCCTGTCAGACTTTATTCCTTCGGTATCTCTCGACAAACCTGCCTATCCGTTTAAGAGCCTCTTCGATTTCAGGCAAGGAAGCAGCGTAGCAGCAACGGACATAACCTTCGCCATACTGACCAAAAGCAGAACCGGGGACAACTGCCACTTTTTCCTCCCACAACAGTTTTTCGGCGAATTCCTCTGAGGTCATGCCAGTGATTTTTATAGACGGGAAGGCGTAGAAAGCTCCCTTAGGCTCGAAGCAGGATAAGCCGATGTCTCTTAACCCTTTGACTATCACCCTGCGCCGTCGGTCATATTCTCTTATCATCGACTGTACCTCGCTATCTCCAGCTTTCAAAGCCTCGATAGCTGCCATCTGTCCCATAATAGAGGCACATAGCATGGTATACTGGTGAATCTTGGTCATGGCGCCGGTAATATCCTTGCTGGAAACAACATAACCGATTCGCCATCCAGTCATAGCGTAGGCTTTGGAGAACCCGTTCAGCAGTATAGTTCGCTCCCTCATCTCGGGCAGAGTGGCAAGGCAGGTATGTTCCACGCCATAAACTAGCTGTCCGTAGACTTCGTCTGAGATTAGCAGAAGGTTATATCGTTTAGCCAGCTCGGCAATTTGAATCAGCTCTTCCTTCGGCACCACTGCGCCGGTGGGATTGGCTGGATAGCCGATTAGAATTGCTTTAGTCCTCTGTGTAATCCGCGACTCGATATCATCAGCCGTTATTTTGAAGCTGTTCTCTTCAGTAGTCGGCACCAGGATAGGAACACCACCTGCCAGGGCAACGCAGGCAGGATAGGCAACATAGCAGGGGTCGGGCATGATGACTTCATCACCGGGATTGAGTATTGCTCTCATAGCGAGGTCAAGGGCTTCGCTGACGCCAACAGTGATGAGGATTTCATTATCCGGGTCATAGCTCAACCCATGACGAGACTGGAGGTATTTCGCCAGTTCTTCCCTCAGCTCGGGCATACCTTTATTAGAGGTATACATTGTGTAGCCTTTTTCCAAGGAGTAAATGGCAGCTTCACGGATTTGCCACGGGGTGACGAAATCGGGTTCTCCAACGCCAAGGGAAATCACTCCCTCCATTGAGGCAATCAAATCGAAGAACTTCCTGATACCCGAAGGTGGGAGTGTGTTCACCTTCTCGGATATGTAGCTATAGGCTAATTTAATATGACTTGACTTGCTTTTGGACACAGAGACCTCCAGCCAGCAAAGCGCAGAATAGGAGTTTGATTAGGGGGTTACGGGCAGGCGTTTAATCCCTTCGCCACCCTCGAGGATTTCGCCGTCTTCCTTATACTTCTTTAGGATGAAATGGGTAACCGTCCCCTGTACCGTTTCCAGCGGTGCCAGCTTCTCTGAGACGAAGATAGCGATTTCCTGCATAGTCTTACCCGCCACCAACACAGCCAAATCATAGGTGCCTGATGCCAGATAAACAGAACGAGCTTGCGGGAAACGATAGATACGTTCAGCTATGGCATCAAAACCTACACCTCGCTGCGGAACAACCTTAACTTCGACTAAAGCCCAGACCTGCTCCTCACCCAATTTAGTCCAGTCAACAACAGCCTTGTATTTCAAAATAGCCCGGTCTTGCTCAGCCTTTTTGATTGCCTTTTTAACCTCGTTAACCGATATGCCGGTCATAGTAGAGATTTGCTCGGGTGTTAGCCGGGCATCCTTTTCCAGAGCTTCAAAAATCTGTTTCATATCGTCTCCTCACCTAATAATTGATAAGCCACCACTGGTCTTGGGTCTCATTATAGCAGAGTTGGAAAACCTTCTCATCTTCCGTGACGACTCTGAAAAATCTTTTACCTGGCTCCAACCACTCGTTTTCAACTTGAGCTATCTTGTACTCTTTCTCCTGCCACAGGAAGAATTCCGGCCTCTGAGCATAGGTATGACCTGAATAGCATCTGACCTGGATTTTATCCAACCCTGTCCTCTTTAGAGAGCGATTAACAGTCCCGGTTCGTCATTGACAGCCCTTCATTCCTGTCATCCTGAGGGAGCCCTTCGCTTAATGTCATTCTGCCCCCGATTTATCGGGAGAAGAATGATATGTAAAAAGGATAAGATGCACGCTGCTAACGCTCCTCGCCATGACACTTAACACTCTCTTTTATTATATCGGCGGTTTTCTTGTGTGCCAGTCGGTAGCCTGCTCGTAGGTAAAAGCTATACGAAGTATGGTTTCCTCGTCGAAAGGCTTGCCTATAATCTGCATACCTATGGGTAGACCGTCGGCGAAGCCAGCAGGGATAGAGATAGCTGGGAGACCGGCGATGTTTATAGGCAATGTGCAGACATCGCTCAGATACATCTGCATGGGGTCATCAACTTTTTCCCCGAGCTTGAATGGCACTGTTGGCGATGTCGGGGTAACCAGTGCGTCATATTTTTGAAAAGCCTGGTCGAATTCTCCTCGTATCAAAGTGCGGACTTTCTGAGCTTTAAGGTAATAGGCGTCATAATAACCAGCGGATAGGGCATAGGTTCCGAGCATGATTCGCCTTTTCACCTCAGCACCAAAGCCAAATTGCTTTGTTTTCTCCATTGCCTCCCACATGTTATTGGTATCCTGATAGGAGAAGCCGTATTTCACTCCATCATACCGTGCCAGGTTTGCCGAAGCTTCAGATGGGGCCAGGATGTAATAAACGGCAAGGGCGTATTTAGTAAGGGGCAGTGAGGCATCACAGTCTATTTCGGCACCTAGCTCCTCCAGCTTTTTTATGGCTGTCTCGATGCTTGTCCTCACCTCTTTCTGCATTCCCTCAACAAAATACTCCTTGGGAATGCCGATGCGCAGCTTTTTCAGGTCTGGAATTAATGCTTTAGTGTAATCGGGCACGGGATAAGGTGCCGATGTTGAATCTCGTGGGTCGTGGCTGGCAATGACATTCAGCACCAGGGCACAATCGGCAACGGTTTTGGTCAGGGGGCCAATTTGGTCCAATGAGCTGGCGAAGGCGACGAGGCCAAAACGGCTTATCCTGCCATAGGTCGGTTTCAAACCGACGACACTACAGAATCCAGCAGGCTGGCGGATGCTGCCGCCGGTATCAGAGCCGAGGGCATATATGGCCTCATCTGTGGCTATGGCAACGGCCGAGCCACCGCTGCTGCCACCTGGAACCCGGTCCACGTCCCAGGGATTTCGCGTTGGGAAGAAGGCGGAATTCTCCGTTGACGAGCCCATGGCAAACTCATCCATGTTGGTCTTCCCCAAAATCACTGCCTTTTCGGCTTTCAGTTTCTCTACAACAGTTGCATCGTAAGGAGGCACAAAATTTCCTAGAATCTTCGATGAGCAGGTGGTCTTGATGCCCTTGGTGCACATGTTGTCCTTGATTAAGGCAGGTATGCCGGTCAGAGGCTTGGTTTCACCGCTACGAATAACTTTATCTGCTTTTTTTGCCTGCTCTAAAGCGGCATCTTCGCAGATGGTAACGCAAGCGTGAACCTTGTCTTCAACCCTAGTCAAGCGTGACAAACATGCCGTGGTCAATTCGACCGAGGATACCTTTTTCTCTTTGAGAAGCTGGTGAGCCTGGGTTAGAGGCAGCTTGTAGAGGTCGTCCATAACTTATTCCAGAACCGCTCGTATTTTGAAGCAGTCACTGTCTCGTTGAGGTGCATTAGCCAGAATATCCTCCGCTGGCAAGGACGGTTTTGCCTCATCTGGCCTGAAGACATTTTGGAGGGCAATGGATTGGGCTGTGGGTGGCAGGTCGGTGGTGTCAAGATGCTTAAGTATCTCGAAATTTTCCAGTATGTCAGACAACTGAAGCCTAAACTTCTCAATTTCAGCTCCGCTCAGTCCCAATCTGGCTAACCGGGCAATGTGTTCTACTTCCTCACGGCTTAGCTTCATATTGCTCCATCTAGAAAGAGCTGATAGTAACGTCGGATATTATAACACAAAGCAAATCTAGGGAAGGTCTCTTCAGGGCCGTAGGTAACTGTAGAATGTGCTCGGTCATTGGAGTATAATTGCTTTTTGTAGGGGATAAGTCTGAAAGTGGCGAGTAAGTCTTTGACAAAGACGAAACTGAAGGCAGAGGTAAGCAAACAAGTAGATAATCACCGCCACGAGCTTATTGAGTTAAGCCTCAAGATTCATACCAATCCTGAGCTTGGTTTCAAAGAGGAAAAAGCGTCGGGTTGGTTAACTGATTATCTGGCAAGAAACGGCTTTCAGGTGGAAAAGGGCATTGGGGGGCTGCCTACTGCCTTCAAGGCAGTTTATGGCAGTGATAAGCCGGTGATTGCTTTAATTGCTGAGTATGACGCATTGCCACAAATAGGGCATGCTTGCGGACACAATATAATAGCTGCATCAGCAGTAGGAGCTGCTGTATCTAGTAAATCTATTGTTGATAGCTGTGGCGGAACAGTCGCAGTTTTTGGCACGCCGGCGGAGGAACTTTTTGGTGGTAAGGTAATTATGTTGAAGGCCGGTGTTTTTGAAGGGGTGGATGTGGCTATGATAATGCACCCTGGAGTGCGGAACGCAGCGACTACCGAAGCGCTTGCCTGTATTGGATTGGATGTCGAATTTTTTGGTAAGGCAGTTCATGCTGCTGCCTATCCTGAGCGAGGGACAAATGCTCTCGAAGCAATGATTTTAGCGTACAATGCTGTGAACTCGTTGCGCCAACATATTAAAGATAGGGCTCGTATTCATGGCGTAATCACCCATGGTGGTGAGGTGGCTAATGTGGTGCCAGCATACTCTGCAGCTACATTCTTAGTTCGTGCTCAGGATAATATATATCTTGATGAGTTAAAGCAAAAGGTTTTAAAGTGCTTCGAAGGGGCGGCACTAGCTACAGGCGCCCGATTGGACTACAAATGGGGTGAGGTAGTCTATGCGCCAATGAAAAATAACCTAGTCTTAGCTCAGCAATTTGCTCAAAACTTGGAATCTTTAGGCCGTAAGGTGGAACCCTTTGAATCTTACTTTGGTTTCGGTAGCACTGATATGGGTAATGTCAGTCAAGTTGTCCCAGCCATTCATCCTTCAGTTGCTATCGCTTCTCCTGAGGTGTTATTGCATTCGGTTGATTTCGTGCAACTTGCTACCTCTGAGGCAGGACATACAGGTCTGCTGGATGCCGCCAAAGCCCTGGCTATGACAGTTGTTGACCTTCTCAGTGAGCCCCAAATTCTAGCTAGGGTTAAGGCGGAGTTTTCTTGCTAGCTGGCGTGGTAGGTTTTCTCAGCGATTTGTTCTGGGACCAGTTTAAATTGATTTTTTCGTGAGCTTTTTGTGGAGATAAGGTTTGAAACATTTTTAGCAAATCTCATTGAGCCACATTTCTGGAAGGATAGAAATCAAGAACCAGAAATTATAAAATAGAGGTAGAATTTGTCCTTTGATGATTATTGAATTAGCTCGGAACAAGATGGAGACAGGAGATGAAGGTTATTTTTTTAAAGGATGCACCTAAAGGGAAGAAGGGGGAGATAAAAGATGTAGCCGCTGGTTATGCCAGGAACTTCCTCATTCCTAAAGGATTAGCTTTGCCGGCAACACCCGCAGCCATAAAAACGGCTCAAATCCAGTCTGAGGAGAAGTCTCAACGTCAGGCTCGTGAGCATGAGGAGCTAGGTCGAATAATTCAGCAATTGGAAGGGAAAGAGCTACATTTTAAGGCTAAGGCTGGTGTTAAAGGCCGACTTCATGGTGCCATTACCAGCGCTCACATAGCTGATGAGCTTACTAAGCTGACGGGCTTTGAAATTGACAAGAAAAAAATCGAGTTAGAGGAACCCTTGCATAATCTCGGCAGTTATGAGGTAGTGGTCAGATTAGCCAAGGGGTTGGATGCCAAAATCAGTGTGGTCATTGAAGAAGATAAGGTTGAAAATGATTAATGAAAGCTTACCCCCGCATGATGTTGAAGCTGAAAAAGCGGTAATTGGGTCACTGCTTATTGATGGTGAAAGCATATTCAGGGTTGCCACCTTTCTCAGGCCGGAAGACTTCTTTACGCCGGAAAACCAATGGATTTATGATGTTTGTTTCAGCCTTTATCAGCGTACTGAGAGTATAGACCAGATAACTGTGGCGCGTGAGTTAGTTCAGCGAGGCAGGCTGGATGAGGTAGGTGGGGCTGCATATTTAAGTCATTTGGTGTCTACGGTACCTACTTCTCTTCATGTTGAGCATTATGCGCAGATTGTGTCGAGGTTATCTGTAATGCGACGATTGATTAGTGCTGGTAGTCAGATTTCTGCTATAGGCTATGAAGCTGAAGCTGATGTTAATGTTGCTTTGAGCAAGGCAGAAGATATCCTTTTTAAGGTAAGTCAACGGCAGAGCCGGCAGGATTTCGTTCCTATTCGCCAGGTTCTCGGACAGTATTTTGAAGAGACTGGGCAAACCCTACCGGGGGAGGCTGAAGAAATCCCACATATTCTTACCAGCTTCACTGCATTGGATGATTTTTTGGGTGGGCTGCAACGTTCCGATTTGGTTGTTCTGGGTGCCCGGCCAAGTCAAGGGAAAACCAGCTTGGCGCTCAATATTGCCAGAAACGCGGCTGTGAACCAGAAAGCCTGCGTAGCTCTGTTCAGCTTGGAGATGTCCAGGCAGGCGGTTGTCCAACGTCTTCTAGCCAATGAGGCCAACGTGGATTCTAGAAGTGTTCGTTCGGGGCTCTATACGGAAAAAGAAGAGAGAAGAATTATGGAGGCTAGCGGCATCCTTTCGGAGGCACCTATCTATATTGATGATTCACCTCAATTAAAGGTGGTGGAAATGCTTAGCAAAGCAAAGCGTCTTGATTTTGAGCGGAATATTGATTTGGTAATCGTTGATTATCTTCAGCTAATGCAAGGTGAACGTAGAAGTGACAACCGAGTGCAGGAAGTCAGCGAAATTACCCGCTGGTTGAAAGCGCTGGCTCGCGAGATAGATGCGCCGGTGCTGGCTATTTCGCAACTTAGTCGAGCCGTATTAGGGCGAGCATCACACAAGCCACAGCTCTCTGACCTGCGGGAGAGCGGTAGTATTGAACAAGATGCTGATGTGGTTATTTTTATCTCTCGTGATGAAATGAATTTTAACGAAGATGAGTGGAAAAAGGAGCATGATATTGAGGTTGAGCCCTATCCCAGAGGTATTGCTGACATAATAATAGCCAAACATCGTAATGGTCCCATAGGTGAAGTCAAATTACGATTCGTCCATAGAACAGCTAAATTTGAAGATTTAGAGGCTGAGGTAGGTGCAGCTTGAGTGTTATTGGGGATGGAAAAGTATGACTAAGAAATTATTTCCTGGTTTCCCAATGGGAGCAGAAGTTACTCCAGTTCCTAACTTGTTTTTCACCACAGTGATGTCACAGGTTGATGACATTGCCGAACTCAAGGCGCTGTTGCATATTTTTTGGTTGCTGAGCCGTCGGCGGGGGTATGCTCAGTTTGTAACTTATAATGAATTGATATCTGACCCTATACTTATGAGTGGCATAGAAGGAGGCCCCAAGCCCAGAGATGAGGTACTTCGTCAGGCGCTAGACCAAGCAGTGCAGCATGGTACTATCCTTCATCTAAGCCTTGAGAGAAATGGTGAGCTGGAAGATGCCTATTTTATCAACAGTGAAATTGGGAGAAAGACAGTTGACAGAATTCAGCGGGGCCAGCTTCCGCAATTGGTTTTGGCACCTAAGAAAGGTGAGATAACAGAAGCTGTGTCGGCGTCAAACATTTTCAGTCTTTACGAACAGAATATAGGCATACTTACACCTATGATTGCTGAGGAACTCCGGGAGGCTGAGAAACTTTATCCGTTGGAATGGATTGAGAGCGCTTTCAGGGAGGCTGTGGCTCTGAATAAGCGCAGTTGGAAATATATTTCGCGTATATTAGAGAGATGGGCTATTGAAGGTAAAGATGATGGAAAGCCTAGGAGAGATTTTAAAAAAGAAGACGACCGCGACAAATACATCAGGGGCCGATACGGACACATGGTCAAACGATGAGTCAGGGAAAGAAAGTTCGCCTGACTTACCTTGCTCTATATGTAACGGGGCTCGTTTTATATACCCTTTGTCAGCTTCGGGACGTCCTGATTATAGTCGAGTTGTGCCGTGTCAGTGCACCCGCCATGAGTTGAAAAAGGAGAAATTGACTCAGCTTCAGCACTACAGTAATCTCGGTGCCTTATCTCGTCTCACCTTCGACAATCTTCTACCCACTGGTAGGTATGATGACACTGAATCTCAACAGTATTTCACACAGGCCTATGAAGCTGCCAGAGCTTTTGCCAACAAGCCCAATGGCTGGTTAATCTTGGTTGGGCCTACTGGCTGTGGCAAAACACACCTGGCTTGTGCTATCGCCAATTATCGACTGAGCATAGGCCAGCCTGCTTTTTACATAGGCACCGCTGATTTGTTGGACCACCTTCGGAGTGCCTTTAGCCCCAGCAGTGAAATTGCTCATGATGAGCTTTTTGAGCGCGTGAAAGACACACCACTTTTAGTTTTAGATGATTTGACTACGACGGCTACCACACCCTGGGCTAAGGGAAAACTGGAGCAGTTGCTTGGTTACCGTTTCAATGCCCACTTGCCTACTGTAATCACTACTGATATGCCAGTTGAAGAATTTGATGATAGTTTGCGGGGCCACCTGAATGACCCTGGCCTATGCCGTATATGTGTAATTCGGAGGAAAACACCGCTGGGCTTGGATTATCTTGGTGGCATAGAGTTAGAGGCATTACGTGAGAAGACATTCAACAATTTTAACTATAAGCTATCCAATCTTTCGTCTGAGGAGCGGGTGAATTTGGAGCAGGCCTACCGTAATGCCGTCAATTTTGCTAAATGTCCCGGCGGTTGGTTAATTTTTGTAGGTGTCAACGGGTGTGGCAAAACACATCTGGCTGCTGCCATTGCTAATCATCTGCGTCAGGAGGGCAAATCGGTTTTGTTCATCGTGGTTCCTGACCTCCTTGACCATCTACGCTCTACTTTTAGCCCGGAAAGCAGGGTTTCCTATGATGAGCTCTTTGAAAAAATCAAAAGGGCTCCGGTGCTTATTCTTGATGATTTCGGCGAACAAGCTGCTACACCATGGGCTCAAGAAAAACTCTATCAACTGATTAATTATCGCTATAATGCCAGGTTAGCTACAGTGGTTACCACCTGTCTTGACTTGGATGATATTGAAAGGCGTATCGGCTCGCGGATGGTTGATCCCAGTCTTAGTCTTGTCTTCAATATCAATGCACCTGATTATCGGGGTGATATAAAAAGCCCCCGGGTTCGTGAAACTAAATCGCAGCAAAGATATTCACGGCGAGGTCGGTTATCTTAAGCTGTTGTAGCTCAGAAATTTTCCTGCTAAAATAATCTAGATTGGCTAGGAAAGAATTGTGGTAAACTCGCCTGTTCTGGTACTTAATCAAAATTATGAGCCGCTCAATATCTGTAAAGTGCGAAGGGCCATAATTCTGCTGTTTCGGGGCAAAGCTGAGGTGTTGGAAAATGGGCGGGGTAATCTTCATTCCATTGCTGGAGTTTTCGATGTTCCCTCGGTTATTCGCCTTGTTTATTTTATCAGACGGCCACGTCAGCAGAGGAGGCTGACCAAGCTCGAAGTTTTCAATCGTGACCGGTATATCTGTCAATATTGCAGTCGGGAAAGCAAGGAGCTCACACTAGACCATGTTATACCGCGGCGGCGTGGAGGGGAACATAGCTGGGACAATGTAGTAAGTGCTTGTATACCTTGCAATCGGCGTAAGGCGGGACGAACGCCGCTCGAGGCTGGAATGCCACTTCTTCGTCAACCTAAGCCGCCGGGCAATGATGGTTTCTATGTGCCCTTCCAATATCTTCGTGTGCACACCGAGTGGCAAAAATACCTTCCTCAATAAATAAGTCTCTTTTCGCTACTTATCACCTGGGTTTTTCACGCCAAATTACCTGGCTAAGAGGCAATTCTACGTTAACCCCACTATCTAATTCAATCATTACTGTTTCCTTAAGTGGATTGCAGCTAACCACCTTAGCTTTTCCTAAATTTGTAGATACTTCCTGACCTAACGCAGGCAGTTTCTCTTTCATAGCTCGGTATTGCTCATATTCATATCCTAGGCAACAGAGAAGGCGCCCGCAGATGCCGGAAGTTTTCATAGGATTGAGTGCGAGGTCTTGCTCCTTTGCCATCTTGATGGAAACCGGCGCAAAATCGCTGAGAAAAGTAGTACAGCATAGAGGAAAACCGCATTTGCCTAAGCCACCGATTAGCTTTGCCTCGTCTCTGGCTCCAACTTGCCTTAGTTCAACGCGGGTCTTCAGATTGCGACTGAGCTCACGAACAAGCTCACGGAAATCGACCCTTTTTTCGGCGCTGAAAAAGATGGTAAGATGGCTTCCATCTAAATTGTATTGAGCTGAGATCGGTTTCATCGGCAGGTTAAGCTTTTCGACTAATTCTCGGCATTTGGCTATGGCTTCGCGTGTCTTTTCTTGTTGCTGTTGAGCCTTTTCAATGTCTTCAGCCCGTGCTTTGCGGACCACCGGTTTTAGCGGCTCGCCGATTTCGCTGAAAATAACCTGCCCCGGGGAGATGACTACTTTGCCAAGTTCATGACCATGGGTGGTCTCAACTATCACGTAGTCATTTATTTCCAGGGGGATACCCGCAGAATCATAGTAGTAGACTTTACCAGCCTGGTGAAAGCGGACTCCAACTATCTCTGGCATTACAAGCTAACGGGTGCAGGTATTGCGTGCCCCCGTGTTCCCTCCTTTTTAGGCATTTCAAGCATCAAAATTTCAAGCACTAAACGCAGATTAGCATTTAGAGCTATTTGACTTAACGATTTCTGTAAACTGTCAATAAAATTCCTAACCTGTGATAAACTTAGTGTCTGTGCCCATTTCTCAAGCATGGAGATTTGGTCAATATTAGTGATGGCTTGCTTGCAATCGCACTTAATCAACATCATATCGCGCCACCAGGTCAGCCAGAGGTTTATTACCTCTTCAACTGCCTTTCGGTCATTTCCAAGTTTGGCGGCGTAGGTAAAGCGCTCATCCCAGCCAACATCTAGCGAGGACAACATTTCGGCCAATCTTTGAGCCCGCTGTGCAAGATAGCTATCGTCGGTTAAAGCTCTTATTGCCCAACCGAGGCAACCCTGAGACAAGCGAGCTAGAAGTCTCGCTTTGTCATTCTCGACCTCGTGGGATTCTACGAGCACTCTCTCGAGTTCCTCAGCGGGCATTGGCTTTAATTCTACCCGCTGGCAGCGGGAGACCACTGTAGGTAGAAGCCGCAGCTCATCAACGGTCAAAAGCAGTATGACTACTCCACGTGGCGGCTCTTCTAGTGTTTTGAGCAAGCAGTTGGCCGCTTCGCTGGATAAATGTTCAGCGCCATCGATAATGAATATTTTGCACTTACCTTCGTAGGGCGGGAAGCTCGTATTGCGTTGGAGTTCTCTAATATCATCGATGCCAATCTCAACCCGTTGTTTTACCTCTCCCGAACTATTAGTTGAATTCAAACCTATGATGATGATATCGGTGTGTTTGCCATTGCTGATTCTGCGGCAAGGCCCACATTCGAAGCATGGTGGCTTATCCCCCTCGCAGTTCAATGCTCGAGCTAAATCGAGTGCCATGGTCATCTTGCCTATATGTTGAGCTCCTACGAAAAGATAGGCGTGAGCTAAATCACCAATTGCAAGGCTGTGTTCAAGCAAAGCCAAAGCCTTGGGTTGACCAATCGTTTGCCACATATTTTCTAAATTAAATCCAACCTTAATAAGTCTTGGTAGCTTTCGCGCTTTCGGATGAGGCGAGCTTTGCCCTCTTTGACCATTATAATCGCTGGTCTGGGAACTAGATTGTAGTTGCTTGCCATGGGGATGGAATAAGCGCCGCCAATCGGCATAGCAATAATGTCTCCTACTGAAACAGGAGCCAGACTCACGTCTTGAGCTAGAATATCGCTTGATTCGCAATATCTACCGGCAATAGTAACAGTGTTTGAGCCATCGCTGGCCTTATTTGCCACTATAGCTTCATATTTAGCCTCGTAAAGCGCTGGACGGATATTGTCCCCTATACCGCCGTCAACGCAGACATATTTCCGCACTCCGGGGATTTCTTTTATCGAGCCAACTGTATACAAAGCTACTCCTGCCTGTGCCACGATGGCCCTCCCAGGTTCGACGATTAGCTTTGGATGTGTCAATTCAAGTTCACTAGCTAGACTTGTCACCTTGGCAGTAATAGCTTCAGCGTAGTCAGCTATACTCGGCGTCTGAGAGTCTACCGTATATTTAACAGCAAAGCCACCGCCGGGGCTAAATTCGTCCAGATGAAAATCGTGATTAGTTTTCATTTCCCGGGCGAAGTTGAGGACAAGGCTTATGGCTATCTCGAATGGTGCGGTATCAAAAATTGGTGAGCCGAGATGGAAATGAAAGCCCTTAAGGTCGAGGTTAGAAGCGGACAGAGCTTGAGCTACTGCCGTGCCAGCCTGCCCGTCAGCTAGTGGAAAGCCGAATTTGCTATCCAGTATGCCGGTGGTAGTATGGCGATGTGTATGAGGGTCAATTCCCGGGGTAAGGCGAAGGAGAATGCTCTGCTTAACTATCTTCTTGTGGGCCAATGTGTTTAGTAGTTCTAATTCATAGAAGTTATCAACTACAATCCGCCCGATTTTCCAGTCCAAAGCTAGCTTTAGCTCATCGGCAGTCTTGTTGTTTCCGTGGAAATAAATCTTTTCGTTAGGGAAGTCCACTGAATGAGCCACGCTTATCTCTCCTCCTGAGACGACGTCCAGTCCCAATCCCTCCTCTTTCAAGATAACGGCTAAAGCCCGGTTCAAAAAAGCCTTGGATGCGTATATGACAAGTGTGTTTGGATAGCGTTTGGTGAACTCAGTCTGGAACTCCTGGCACTTGGAGCGGAGAGTGGCCTCGTCGAAGACGTAAAGGGGGGTGCCATATTCCTTGGCCAAATTGACACAATCACAGCCGCCGATATAAAGGTGACCGTGACTGTCAACCTCCTTTGTTAGCGGAAACAGGGAAAGCTTAGATAAATTGCTCTGTCTCATCGGGATAATACACAGATATCAGCAGATATGGCTATTATACTATCCTCGTAGCAAACCTGTCACCTTAGCAGAAGATAATTGCGGTTCAGATTAAGCTTGATAGTTGCCTTGAAAGAGGGCTATACTGACTTTGGGAGGTGAACAAATGGCAGAGCAAGTTGGTTATCGAGTACTGGGCACAATAAAGGCTGTGAAAGGGACCTGCAGTGCCGGGCATAAAGTGGGTGACCAGATAGAACTCAGTGGCTATAGCTCAGGTGGCCTCTGCGGGTTCTTTTATCACGACATCTTTCCCTATGTGGTTATGCTCCAATTCGGCGGCAGTTTTCCTGCGGACTGGGGAGACCCGGATGTAATAGAGCTAGACTGCATGGATAAATGGAACACGGCTACTATAGAGCTCCGCCGCATCAAGGGGTAGCTTTCCTGGTCTTTCTCCTATCAGATAATGAGCAATCGCCGACTGCAGCGCTGAACAAGATGACGTATTAGTAATTTCGCTCCATCTAACAAGAAGTCACGAGGTAAAATTTCAAGAACAGCTACTTTGACATCATCTTCTACTTAAGAAGAATGAATAGAATTCGAGGAAAAAAGAAACGCCTCCCAAATTTGGCAAGGCGTCGGAATATCCAGTTATCGCCCTCAACAATTTTAGTAGATGAACTATCCTAATCTGTTACTTTCTATTTTTCTCCCCACATGCTTGATTGCAGGAAAGTGGCTAGATTAATATCCTGGTTGGTGATTTTGAGTTTGCGCCGAATCTTCTCCCGATGACGGTTGATGGTGGCCTCGGACACACCCCGCATCTCGGCGATTTCCTTGGTGCGCATTCCATTCCGAATCATGTTGCAGATGGCGATTTCGGTGGGTGTCATCGAATGGTAGGAAAGGGATAATTTACTGATAAATGGCGAGGTCATCTCCTCGAGGTTCTTCTGGAGCATCTCCACATATTTAACCTGAGTCGGGGGCAGCTGCAGTGTCAGGGCACGCAGTATAGGCATAAGGATTTTGTCGACATTGGTTTTAATATCGTGGTAGATTTCTTCTTTCTCCTGCTCAATCCGGGACAGAAGTATCCGCAGGGCGGTATTGGCTTCCTGTAAGGCTTGACGTTCCAAGGTCAATTGTCGGTTTGCCTCCTCCAATTCTAAGTCGGCCAATATCCGGGTGGCAATGGTGCCAATCTGCTCTGCCACTGTGTCCAGCAGAGCCCGTTCCTCTTTCAGAAAAGGACCTTCATCGGCAGGCGGGCATTCTTCCAGGTAGAAAATACTGACCTCACCTACCGGCTCATGATACATGTAAATCTGTGCCGATTGCCGCCAACTGGTCACCTTGAATCCATCGCTAATATAGGTTTTTCCCTTAAAAAGGATACGGGCGCAGGTGACCTCCGGATATTGCCACGAATAGGGCAAGAAGTTCACGAGCTCATGTAGCAAATTGTCAAGAGAATGCAGATAACGCTCGGCCAGTTGCGAAATGCCATAAAGACAATTCAATTCTTTGATGCGCTCGCGTAGCGCGAACTCGATCTTGTCAGGTTCGGTTTCCTCGTGAAAAGGGATTCGCCACAAAAGAGCCAAGTCTTTTGAGGGAAAAGGCAGATGCTGACTATTAGCTGCAGACAAAGGTTCTTTGTCATTTTCCATTAGATTCCTCAATTACTGCCTATTTTTCATAGGCAATATGAGTGTATTTTTTCCGTATTTACATTATTGAGCTTATCAGGTATTTTAACAACAGTCAAGCCTATTCTCGCGCAAAGGAGGTCAACATGACACCACAGACACTTGAACAAACTCTTGAAGGACGCCGCAGTCAACCAAATCAACTCATCGAAGTTCTCCAGGATATTCAGAAAAACTACGGCTATATATCTAAAGAGGCTATGCAAATTGTGTCTCAGGGTCTTGGTGTGCCGCTTATTGAGGTCTACCGGGTAGCTTCTTTTTATAAGGCCTTTCGGTTAAAGCCGTCTGGCGAAAGTGTTCTTACTATGTGTATGGGCACGGCCTGTCATGTCAGGGGCGCCCGCCTTCTCCTTGACCAAGCTACTGGCCAGCTTGGAGTTAAACCAGGAGAGGTGACCCCCGACGGGCTTTTTTCTGTCGAGCACGTTAACTGTCTGGGGGCTTGTGCACTGGGCCCGATTGTTGCAGAAAACGGCTCCTATCATCACCACATGACTCCTGCTAAGCTCCGTAAACTAATCGAGACCCTCAGCCGCCATCAAGTAGAGGATAAGCAAAATGTCCAGTCTTAATAGTTTCCGCGAACTGGAACACTTGCGCGAGTGGCTTCGGCAGCAGCGGCAAAATATTACCACTACGGTGATGGTGTGTGGAGGGACCGGCTGCAAGGCCTCGCGTTCCCAGGCTGTCATTGACGCGGTCAAGGACGAATTATCCCGCCAGGAGCTGGACACGAAGGTGCGCCTGTGCGTTACCGGGTGCCACGGTTTTTGCGAGCAAGGCCCTGTTATCATCATTGAGCCGGGCAACATATTTTATTGTCACGTCTCGCCTGATGATGCTTTTGAGGTCGTTTACCAAACTGTGGTGAAAGGGGAGATTATCGAGCGACTGCTTTATACTGATGCGGTTTCAGGAAAGACTACCCGAACCATGTCTGAGATTCCCTTTTACCGGGCGCAGGACCGGCAAATCCTTTCCCAGAATCTCAATGTCGACCCCTGTTCAATTGAGGATTACATCGTAGCTGGTGGATATTCTGCTCTGACTAAAATGCTTCGTGGCATGACGCCGGAAAATATCATCAAGGAGATTACCTCATCAGGATTACGGGGGCGCGGTGGTGGCGGTTTCCCTACTGGGCGCAAGTGGAGCGAATGCCGGGAGGCACCGGGGGATGAGAAGTACGTGATATGCAACGCCGATGAGGGCGACCCTGGAGCCTACATGGACCGATGTGTGCTCGAAGGCAACCCTCACCTGGTCCTGGAAGGTATGATGATTGGTGCCTGGGCTGTTGGCGCTGGGAAGGGATATGTTTACGTCCGTAATGAGTATCCGCTGGCCGTCCAGCATGCCCAAATTGCGGTCGAGCAAGCTCGTAAATTCGGTCTCCTAGGCGACAACATACTGAGCTCATCCTTTTCGTTTAATGTGGAAATCGCACGGGGTGGAGGTGCCTTTGTCTGCGGCGAGTCAACAGCCCTCATGGCATCAGTAGAAGGCAAAGTTGGCGAACCCCGGGCTAAGGACGTCCACACGGTAGTGGATGGTCTTTATCATAAACCCACGGTTCTCAATAATGTCGAGACATGGGCTAACGTCCCATCAATTATTTTGAATGGCTCATCCTGGTTTGCCTCTAAGGGGACTCAGGGAAGCAAGGGCACCAAGATACTGGCTCTTACCGGCCGCATCAAAAACACTGGCCTGGTCGAAGTGGCCATGGGTACACCCATCCGCACGGTGGTGTATGACATAGGTGGTGGTGCACTTAATGGCAACCCAGTCAAGGCGGTACAGACCGGCGGGCCATCAGGCGGCTGCTTGCCAGTGGATATGTTCGACTTGGCAATCGACTTCGATGTGCTCTACGAGGCTGGTTCTATGATTGGCTCGGGTGGTATGGTGGTGATGGATGAGGGGACCTGCATGGTTGACGTGGCGAAGTATTTCCTGACTTTCCTGCAGGACGAATCGTGTGGCAAGTGCCTGCCCTGCCGGCTGGGGATTGACCGCATGCTCGAGATAATCACAGACATCACCGAAGGCCGCGGGAAACCGGAGCAGCTCGACCTTCTGGAGGAGCTCGCTGACACGGTTGTCCAGACTGCCTTGTGTGGGCTGGGCAAGACCGCACCCAATCCGGTGCTTTCTACCTTGCGTTACTTCTGCCCGGAATATGAGGCACACATCGGAGAAAAGAAATGCCCTGCCGGTGTTTGCAAGGCTCTGATTACATACTGGATTGACCCGGACAAGTGCAACGGATGTGGTGTCTGTCTACGCGGGTGTGTGTACGGAGCAATCACTGGCAGGAAAAAACAGGTGCATATAATTGACGCCCAGCTCTGCCAGAAATGCGGGATTTGCCGAAGCGAGTGTAAATTCGATGCAATTCGAGTCGTCTGAGAAAACGAGGTGTCTAGATGCTGAAATATGTAAACGTTAGTATAGATGGGGCCATCATTCACGCAGTCAAGGGTACCAGCGTGCTCGACACCGCGCTTGAATATGGCATCTGCATTCCCCATCTGTGTCATGTTCCCTATCTGTCCGACATTGGCACGTGCCGGCTGTGCATTGTGGAGCATGTGGTCAACGGTCGTTCCAACGTCACCACTTCCTGCACATTAAAAGTGGAGGAGGGCATGGTGATTAGGACTAATACCGATAGGATAAGGAAACTGCGCCGAAACCTTGCCGAGCTACTGGCGGCTCAAGCACCCAACTCCCGCGCCATTCAGGACATCGCTCTGCGCTGCGGTGTCAAGGAAGTCAGGTATCCCTTTAGGAACGAAGACTGTGTTTTATGCGGACGCTGTGTGCGGGTTTGTGCCGAGGTCTGGAAAGCCAGGGCGATTGGCTTTGTCGGACGAGGTAAGGACCGCCATGTGGACTATCCCTTCGGCATTCGCCCCGATTTCTGCAAGCAATGCGGTAGCTGCATCCAGCTTTGTCCTATGACTATCCCTCCCTGCGATGGGCCAATGAAACCCGGGGAGGAACGCCTCTGTGGCAACTGCGAATCGCAGCTCATAATCGCCGACGAGACACCGGGCAGCTGTGTGTGGTGCAAACTGGGTGAAGGCTTCGCCTGTGGACGCTATGTCTAGAAATCTGGCAGAATAGTTTCATCATGTAGCCTGCTTTGATATACTCGGGTAAACGAACCAAAGAGAATTTCGAACATATTGTGAGAGCACTCGGAATAGCAAGGCTCGTTTTCCCATTAGATTATTTAAACATTGCAGAAACTCAGTTTCTGCAACGAACAGTCGGTTGCAAGCCCCAAATTGACTCTCTTCAGTGTTCTCGACTATTATTTCGTTTGCTCTGTTTGGTTTGTCATCATATCACGTTAGTTTGTGGTTTGTTGTCCAGGATAATTGACCTGTCATTGCGAGATGAGAGCGAAACAGTCTAGACCCTTCATTTCGTTCAGGGTGACATAAGAGGAAGGTCGTTCGGGGTGACAGAAGGAGAGCGATGGCCTTGTCGCCCCGATATATTGGGTCTCATCGCCATGACAAATAGAATTGACTTACTAAGAGGTCATGCAGTATAGAATACTGCAATTTTATGTAGTACGATGTTAGAAACGCTTTTAGGGTCAAAGCTCAGGACAAAGGTCATGGGATGGTTATTCATCCATCCTGATGAACGTTACTTCGTCCGCCAGCTTACCACGTTACTGGGAGAGGATTCTACCAATGTGAGACCGAGGCCTGTAATATCCTGGAAAAGGCGGAAGGCTTTGTCGCCGTGTTCCGCGAAGAACTGAAGAAGGTGTCTGATAGCTCATGACATCATAGATAATCGAAAGGAGATACTGGTTGACTATATCAACCGTAGCATGAGTTCCACTTAAGGAGTCAGCATGAACACTATTGATTTTCTGAGCATAGCTACTGCTATTTGTCCCGCCCGTGATGTGATGGTATTTGAGGTGAAAAGATGGACTTATTCTCAAACGAGCGAGAGGGTCAATAGGCTGGCTAATGCCTTGCTCCAATTTGGTGTCAAGAAAGACGACCGTGTAGCTATGCTCCAGGTGAATTGTCCTGAAATCGTTGAATCGTATTTTGCCATAGCCAAGTTGGGTGGCATCTTTGTTCCACTGAATTTCAGGGCTAAAACAGATGAGCTGAGCTACATGTTGAGCAATGCTGAGGCTAGAGTTTTGTTTGTGGGTCAGAGATATTTGAGTATGGCGCGTGCCATGCTACCAGATTTGCCCAGTGTCGAGAAATGTATCTGCCTGGAAAACAAGGAGGCGGATATGCCTTTCTATAATGACCTGATTGCTGGTTCATCGGCAGACGAAGTTTTTACAGACATAGGAGATGAGGATATAACCATCCTGATGTATACGGCAGGCACTACCGGGCGACCTAAAGGTGTACCGCTAAAACATGATGCATTTGTCAGTTATGTACTTGGCAATGTAGACCCAGCCAGCCCGGAGATAGAGGAGAAGAATCTGCTAACAGTGCCTCTGTACCATGTGGCTGGAATTCAGGGTATGTTGGCAGCTATATATGGAGGTCGGACCTTGGTAATGATGCGGCAGTTTGAAGTTAAGGAGTGGCTGGAAACTGTCCAGCGAGAGCGGGCTACTCGTGCCATGCTGGTGCCTACAATGCTGAAGAATATAATAGACTATCAAGATTTTGCTAAGTACGATTTGAGCAGCCTGCAAGTAATCACCTATGGTGCAGCCTCGATGCCATTTGAAGTTATCAGTAAAGCTATCAAGGTGATGCCCCGGGTGAAATTCATAAATGCTTTTGGTCAAACGGAAACAGCTTCGACTATAACAGCTTTGGGCCCCGAGGACCATCTTATTGAGGGAACTGAGGAGGAAAAAGCGAAGAAGTTGAAAAGACTTGCCCAGTCAATTGGCAGGCCGTTGCCTGATGTGGAAGTGAAAATCCTCGATGAGCAGGGGAAGGAATTGCCTCTGTTTGAAATCGGTGACATTGTAGCCAAAGGTCCCCGGATAATGACGGGCTATTGGCATGATGAGCAAAAGACATCTTTGAAACTGAAAGTCAAGAAAAAATCTCCCCCTTCCCAGTAAAATCTTTTTCTTGACGACTGGGTATCCCGTATAACTATGAGGTTTAGACCACCTCCATCATGAGACTCAAAATATCCTTG
>VGNY01000034.1:0-2500 GCA_016865895.1 Chloroflexota bacterium
ATTTTTCACCCATTGGGTTCCTCCAATAAGCCCTTTACCGCGAAGGTTAACCTGCGAGCTTTTGAAGCTATTTTACCACGACAACCCGCCTAAATATCAGTTTGATATGGGAAATGCGGGGTAAAATAGTACCAATTGCTGTCCAATCCATTCCATTGGAGAATCTGAAATGTGGGATATTTATTATTATGTCTATCATGCTTTTCACCGTGGTATACGATTATAGCACAAATAAATACATCTAAAGTTATAGGTTTTAAGTTTTTAGAGGTCACCTGTCCACAGGGGTCTATCTCGAAGCGATAGACTTAGAAATTTTAGCCTCGCTTAATCGGGCTACATCAAGAAGAAAAGCTGCTGTTTCCTTGAGGTCGTCACCCCAAGTTGTCACGCTTATCGAAGATATCACTTGTCCCTTTCGGAAACATATTTCAGTCTCATGTTGTATTACTAACTGTTCTTCTCTTTCGTCTAATACTTCACTTGTGAACCGCCATGCTTTTGATTCGTCACCTACTTGGGCAATATTCCATTCTTTGCCAGGTGTACCAATGATGTTATCATCTGAGAATGCAAATCTGGGGACTCCCATGTCAGCAAAGGCTTTCTTAGATTTCTCCACAGACCTATAAACTCTCACCTGATTTTCAAGGCAGAAGCCGGGAGCTAGCTCGATGTGAAGTCCGTGAATCTCACACACGTCTTGCCCCCAAAAGACACGACGGTAGCATGTCTCATAATCAGAGGTTGGATATTTAGGATATGGGTCGTATTCTTTTGAAAATTCATCATGGGGGATAGGCTCTTCGTCTGGCAAGTAGTTGAGTTTATAGAAGTCACTAGGCCATACTGAAAGGCATAAATCTTTGGCATTGGGTAGATTCAGAGAGGCTACCCCACATCCGTTTAATACGAGTGAAGAAACAATCAGAATAACCAATCCTAATATAGTGATTTTCTTTATCATCTTTGTTTTCTTTTCGATGAATACACTCCAAATGATAATCTTTTTAAGGGTCAGCTGTCCACAGGTGACTCATCAGGCAAATAGAACTGCGACGGCCACCCATAGGCGGGTGGCACGTAGGCAGATGACGCTTTAATGGGGGACTAGCGAGGACACTTAATCTTCTATGCCATAGTCGTGAAGACAGTCCACGAGGTCTTGAACCGTAACGATTTTGTCTATGTCCTCATTTGAAATTTCTAGCTTTTGTTTGGGGGTGCTGAATTCGTGCTCTATTGCTGTGATAAGTTCTGCTAAGTCGGAAGGGTCAATATTAAGGTCGTCAACAAAAGATGCTGATGGCTCTATGGATGCCTCATCAACGCCAAGTTGTTCTGCAATTACTTTCTTAAGCTTTTCCCAGGCGCTTGCTATCATATTCCCTAGGCATTCAGTCTTGTTTCAGTTTATTTAGGCACCTCTTGTCGTTTCTCCTGCTGTGTGCAAGAAGCGACTACTGAGCCCAAAACTCCGTTAACAAATTTTTGAGAGGTATCACTCCCAAAACTTTTAGCCAGCTCAACAGCCTCATTTATAGCTGCCTTGACTGGGACTCTATTATCGAACAAAACCTCAAAAATGGCAAGGCGGAGGATGTTTCTATCTATGACAGCTATTTGCTCTACAGGAAAAGCCGGAGCGAACCTTCGAATTACATCGTCTACATCTTTCTTGTTCTGAAGAATGCCACTAACCAGGCTTTGAGCGAAATCTTCTACTTCACTAGGTAGAGCTTTTTCTTGCAGTAAGCGAGCTAAAACATCCTCTGGCTTATGAGAGGAACAATCAAGCTCATAAAGTGCTTGTAGGGCAACAGTTCTAGCTTTCCGTCTAAGTCCAGTCATTCTGACGTTCATCCCTTAATAAATGAATATTGCCTAGTCGTACTCTGTGTGCTCCAGCGTCTTTAGCTGCTTTCAAACACCGCTCGGCGTGCTGCAGCGATGTAGTCGGCAAATCTGTCATCAAAAAATCGGGATGGAAGGCAAGGAGAGCATAAGGTATATCTGGGTCGAGAGAGGCAATGAATTTGGCAATATCGGAGACTTCCTGTTCATCTATATAGCCCGGAATTAGCAAAGTACTGGCTATGAGAAAAGGCGGTGCCTCCCTTCTTTTGTCATAGTCAGCTAGAAGGCTGAAGTTCTCCAATGTCCTTTTGTTGCTTATGCCGCAAAGGGCGATATGTAAATTATCGTTCCAGGCTTTGAGGTCGAACTTGATGCAGCCGCCGGATTCAAGAGATAGCTTGGCAGCTTGCCTCAGTGAAGCTGGATGCATTGAGCCATTAGTTTCCCAGCAGATGCGGAGGATGCGCTTTTTGTGCCTATCTATTGCCAGACGTGAGGCACGTAAAGCATGAGGTATTTGTGGTGTTGGGTCACCACCGAAGTAACAGATGCAAGCGGTGTGGTCATCAACAGCATCAGCTAGCTCTATAGGGCTAACCCAATTCTGCTTGCTTGCTGTTATTCGGTAATGCCAGTTTTGACA
>VGNY01000034.1:7500-22087 GCA_016865895.1 Chloroflexota bacterium
TTCAGCTATGGATGGTTACGCAGCGCAGGCTAATAGTATTGCGGGCGCAAGTTATGAGAATCCCAAGGTTCTCCGAATTGTTGGTGAAGTAGCTGCAGGTTATGTCACCAAGTTGAAGGTGAGACCGGGGACGGCTATTCGGATTATGACCGGAGCCCCATTGCCGCAGGGAACAGATGTGATAATTCCTTTTGAGGATACCGATGAGGTTGAACGTAGTCGAAGCTCGGCTTCTAAGGCTGAGATCGGCATTCGTGTAAGCTTGCCTGAGAGTTCGAATATTCGTCGAAGAGGTGAGGATATTGCTAAAGGGGAAATGGTTATGCAGCGGGGGAAACTGCTCCGCCCTGCTGAAATTGGGGTGCTGGCTTCGCTGGGTAAGGGAACGGTGTCAGTCATTCGCCGCCCGGTGGTGGGTATATTAGCCACAGGTAATGAGGTATTGGACGTCAATCAACAGTTGCTCCCAGGAAAGATATATAATAGCAATAGTTACAGCTTAGCGGCTCAAGTTCTAAAGTATGGGGCCATTCCAAAGATTCTGGGGATTGCGCCGGATGATATGGCGCAGTTGTCAACCGCTGTTCGTCGCGGTCTTGACTGTGATATGTTGATAACATCGGGGGGTGTTTCTTTAGGGGATTATGATGTGGTCAAACAGGTTCTGGAGGCAGAGGGAAATATATCCTTCTGGACGGTGCGTATAAGACCGGGCAAGCCTTTAGCCTTCGGCACGTTCAAAAGAGACGATGGGAAAAAGGTACCCCATCTGGGTTTACCGGGCAATCCAGTAAGCTCGATGATTACCTTTGAAGTTTTCGCTTGTCCAACCATTTTCAAGATGATGGGTAAGAGCAGTATGAGTAGACCTGGCATAGTAGCGATAATGGAAGACCCAATCAAAAACAAAGATGGCCGATGTATCTTCGCTCGTGTGGCAGTTAGTCAGCGTAATGGCAAATACTTTGCTCGTCTTACCGGGCCTCAAGGCTCAGGGATTTTGACCTCTATGGTGAAGGCCAATGGCTTGGCTGTTATACCGGAAACTACGAAGGAGGTTAAACCGGGGGACACTGTTGAAATAATGATGTTTGATTGGGACGATGTACAGGTTGATTAAGGGATAGGCAATCCTAGTACTATGTTTGAGACTAAGTGTTTAACTACGGATGGCGAAGGGTGATTTTTAAAGCATCTGAATTTGCCTTCAAGCCGCCGCCTTTGATTTCTCGAGCTCGACGCGTTTTAATTAAGCCCACTGCTGGCTATCCGATGCCGTATCCGATTAGTACCAGTAGAGAGATTCTAAACCAGATAATCGAGGGTATTAAGCAGATTAGCGATGCGGATATTATTATTCTCGAAGGCACCGCTAGTGGAGAGTCCATATATCCAGTATATCAGGCTTTGGGCTATGATTTCCCGAGGGTGCTAATGTTGGATGTCCGCGATTGTATCTGGGTGGAAGTGGAAAATCCGCTACCTCATCCCTTTGCAATGCCTACTTTTTGGATACCTAATGTTGTCCTATCCAGTGACTATTTAATCAGCGTATCGCCTTTCAAAATACTTGGTGGCAGTGGCAATTTCAGTGTGTCCAACCTTTTGAGCTTGTTGCCTGTGAGCAAGTATAAAGGGGATGCTCCTGGTGGTTGGGGAACTTTGTATGACTTTGGAATGGATAAGGTAATGGCTGACCTTTATTTCACTTTGCCTTTCGATTTAGCTATCGTTGATGCTCGCCAGAAATTTACCAGTGCCGACAATTCTTTTCAAGGGAAAGTAGAGGAATATGGCAAAATATTTGTCGGTGAGCCGTATGAAGTTGACTGTGAAGCAACGCGGGCAGGCGGAGCTGAAGCCAATTATCTTGCCCTGATCGAAGCTGGGAAAGCCGAACTCGAAGCTTAGAGTGATGACAGAGTCAGATACAGTCAATAAATTAGAAGGTCTGAGCTATTTCATTGACTTATATTGCTTTCAAGAAAGCGACCGCTCTTTTGCTGCTATTGCTTGGCATTGTCTTTGTTCAGCTTGTCAAGAGCGAGCGGTCTCGTCGCTAAAGGATGTAGAAGCAGCCTCATTGATAGCGAGTATTAAGGATTGCTGTTCTAAAGCTCCTGATTTTATCAACTCAAAGTTGCCACTTTTTGAGTGGATATTCCGTGTCTTTTTATCTAGGGGGAATGAGCCGTTAAGCCTTGCAGAGCTGGCAAGTCAGTTGGCTGCCTATTTCGATAACCCTGTTTCACTAACACCTCAGACTCTAAAGCGCCTCTTAGATAGCGATAGGTACTATGGTTTTAAGCAGTGGACAAGGGCAAAGTGACACGAGTTTAGTGTTCTTCGGTTTTGGCCTGTTAGTACCTTACTTCGAAGATGGAAAACTGTCCGGTGAACGGAGACCATTTTACATCTATGTGGTCAACCAAAGACTCGGGTGGGCCGATCTCAAGCTGCCTGATTAGCTCTTCCAAATTTTCTTTCTCTCCCTCAGCATGGATCTCAACAGCGTTCATCCGGGGCACATTACGTGCGTAGCCCCGCAGGCCTAATGATTTGGCAACGCGAGATGTGAAAGCCCGGTAATAGACGCCTTGAACGTGGCCATAAACTGTAGCTGTGAGATAAGCCAATTCAGCCATCTTGTATCTATTTAACCTCCGTCTGTAATTTAACGAGTGTATATCTTATTCCTTTATCCTGATTTATCATCATAATCGAATTACTCTGGCAATCACTGCATACGGCTTATCCAGTCGGTTTAATCCAGCTTTTTGAGCTAATTCGATAGCCTCGAGGAATTCTTGTCTTGATAATGGCCTGGATAATTGAGGTATCTGGAAAGCCTTGTGGCAAGGGTGGTACTGAGCCATAATGTTGACGTAGCTGTTTCGAGAAAGCTCTTCAGCTATGAATTTCGTTATCTCCTTTGTGCCGGCAAGTCCATGGGGTAAGACTAAGTGCCGTATCAAGAGACCTCGAACGGCTATCCCATCTTCGTCCATTTGGAGGTCACCTACCTGGCGATGCATTTCCTTAAGCGCGGCTCTGTTTACCGAGGGGTAGTTCTTTATAGCAGATAGCTCTTCAGCAATCTTTTCGTCTGAATATTTCATATCTGGCATGTAGATGTCTATGATGCCATCGAGAATCTTCAAGGTTTCCAATGAGTCATATCCGCCGGAATTGTAGACCAGTGGCAATGTCAGTCCCAGATTTATGGCTACATCCAGTGCCTCTAGGATCTGAGGTACTACATGGGTTGGTGAGACGAAGTTTATGTTATGGCAACCTCTAGTTTGGAGGGATAGCATCATTCTGGCCAGCTCCTCTCTGGTGACCTCGGTACCGTCGCCAAGTTGGCTAATAGTGTAATTTTGACAGAAAAGGCATTTTAAATTGCAATTGGTGAAGAAGATAGTTCCTGACCCGCGTTTGCCGACCAGTGGTGCTTCCTCCCCGAAGTGCGGTCCATAGTTGGAAACTATTGCAAGCCTGCCCGTATTACATTTAGCCTTTTTGTCAGCCAATCGGTTGATATGGCACTGGCGAGAGCACACTTGGCAATTCTGCAATAGTTCCCTGGCGGCTTCTATCCGCTCAGCTAGCTTGCCGCTGTGGTAAAGGTCCAGATAAGCTGCCATCTAGTTCATTCTTCCGGTGGTGCCGCTTTCTTACCTTTTTTAATCACCTCAACTTCAGTCTGTGGCGTGATAATAGTAGCGGCTGGCTTTTTGGCATCTTTCTTGGGCTTTTTACGTTCTCTCCACCGATAATCTCTGGTACCCATGTTGGTCTCTCATGTTCATTTTGTATTCAACGTAGTAATAGAAGTTTATCAAAGGCCGTTTGCCTTGTAAAGGATTAGGTGGATTTGCCATCGGCTTGCTATTAGTGTATACTATGGACTCTTGGAGGAGGTGGAATCGTGGAACACAATTCCTTTCCTAAATGTTTAAAATGTAAGGTCGGTGATCTGGTGCCGTTGTCGGATTTCGGCAGCCAAGGTGCAGCAATTCATTACAAGGCTTGGGTGTGTACTAATCCTGATTGCGGCTACAACATTAAAATCAGAAACGGCGACGTATATCTGAACGAGCCTATTTTTAGCGGAACAGGGCCGAGTCCTCGTTCGCGCTTGTAGCTCATAGAAACAGTCACGTCACTTCCTTCTTAGAGCTTTTGGGGTGATGGTTTTGTCTTTGTTGACAGGGCAGCTCCAGGAGAAGGTGGTTGATTTTTTCTTTCCGCGCCGCTGTGTTGGGTGTGGAAAGATAGGTGACTTTCTGTGTACTAGCTGCTGTCAGAAGCTATCCCGGCTGTTACCGCCGTTTTGTCAAAAGTGTGGCAAACCTGAGTCCAGTGGTCCTTTATGCGCGACCTGCTGGGGATGGCGTAGCCAAATCACTGGCATCCGTTCGCCCTTCCGTTTTGAGGGAATCATACGTCAGGCTATCCATGAGCTGAAATATAATAATCTTAAGGCAATCTCTAGTTGCCTGGCTATTTTGATTGCTGATTATCTTCGAGATAACCCGATACAAGGTGAAGTTTTGGTGGCAGTGCCTCTTCATCCTCGACGGTTGCGACAGCGTGGCTATAATCAGTCTGGCCTTCTGGCTCGGGAACTGGGCAGGCTGATATCTTTGCCGGTAGTGGAGGATAACTTATATCGCCTCAAAGACAGCTCGCCTCAGGCCAGAGCAGACGCCGTTGAAGATAGGTGGAAAAATGTAAAAGGTGCCTTTGCCTGTCGGGACAAGAAATTGCGCAAGAGGCATATAGTTTTGATTGATGATGTATGTACCTCGGGAGCTACTTTGGAGGCCTGTGCCACGGCTCTTAAGGCTGCCGGAGCTCTTTCGGTGTGGGGATTGACATTGGCTAGAGAAATCTAATAAGTAAAAGGAGTTTAGATGATGGAGTTACAGATTTTTGGCAAGAATATGGAAGTCACACCAGCAATTGAAAATTATGTACAGAGGAAGATAGGCAAGTTGACCCGTTACTTAAATAATATTGCTGAGGCTAAGGTGGAAATATATGAAGAGAGGACAAAGTCGCCTCAGCATCGTTTTACCGTTCAAGTTACTTTGAATAGCAAGGGTGTCTTAATGAGGGGTGAGGAAAGGAGTGAAAATGTCAATATGGCTGTTGATGCTGTGGCTGAAGTGCTGGCACGCCAGATTGAGCGCTACAAGGGAAAGTTGTACGAGAAGGGGCGGGGTGTTTCTTTAGCTCGTCACCCCGAGGTTTCTAAAGATGTAACTGCCAACGAGGAAGCTGCGGATTGGCCGAAAGTAGTCAGAGTTAAACGCTTTGCGGTCAAGCCGATGTCGGTAGCCGAGGCGGCAGAGCAGATGGAGCTTTTAGGCCATTCATTCTTTCTTTTCACTAATCCTGAGAGTGGTGCGCTTAGTTTATTGTACCGTCGCAATGATGGTAATTACGGACTGATTGAGCCGGAGTTAGCCTGAAACCGATGGAGGTAGCCATGGGCGAAGTCAATGAGATAACTGTAGGCAAAACAAAACTTAGCTTAATTCAGGGCGATATTACCCGACAGACAACGGATGCTATCGTTAATGCGGCTAATTCTAGTTTGATGGGTGGCGGTGGTGTTGATGGAGCAATTCATCGGGCTGGTGGTCCGGCTATTCTGAACGAATGTCGCCAGATTGTCTCCCGGATAGGACGTCTGGATACAGGCAAAGCAGTGATAACCACCGGAGGGAATCTTCAAGCGAAGTATGTGATTCATACCGTAGGCCCGGTATGGCACGGTGGCAGCCGGGGTGAGGTCGAGCTCCTGCTCAGTGCTTATAGAGAGAGCTTAAAGTTGGCTACTGAGCGTGAGTTGAAAAGTATATCTTTTCCATCAATAAGCACGGGTGCTTATGGCTATCCGGTGGCTGAAGCAGCTAATGTGGCTTTAGACGCGGTTATCACTTTTTTACGCAATGAGCCAACTTCTTTAGAAGAAGTATTCTTTGTTCTTTACGATGCTAGGACTTATCAGTCCTATAGCACGAGGTTAGCTGAGATAGCTGGCTAGATGCGCTAGTTTGTTTGGCAATAATCTTTTCAATGTAGTTGCGACCCTTTAGGGTCGCATGACCTAATGTTAGTGCGAGGCTAAAGCCTCGCTGCTACATCTTGGTAAGTAGTCTCATGTTGTATCATGTTGAAAAAGGGTGGTGAGTTGACCTTCGCATTATTTGACACCTGCTTGGGGTGGATGGGACTTGTAGGTTCACCAGGTGGCTTGCGAAATGTCATCTTGCCCCAAAAATCAAAAGAGACAGCGCTTGCCCAGGTTATAAGCTGCGACTGTGACATTGAGAATCACGACCTTGCTTCCTTTGGCGATTTACCTGACAGGCTGAGGCGATATTTAGAGGGTGCGCCTGAGGATTTCACTGATAAGTTGGATTTGAATGGGGCAACCTGTTTTCAGGAGCGTGTATTGCGGGTGACACGAGCTATCCCTTATGGCGAGACCCGGAGTTATAGGTGGGTGGCCAGTAAATTAGGTTTACCGAGGGCGGCAAGGGCTGTAGGCCAAGCCTTGGCGAAGAATCCTTTGCCGATTGTGGTCCCGTGCCATCGGGTAATCGCCAGCAACGGCAGCTTGGGCGGCTTCAGTGGTGGTTTAGAAATCAAGGAGTATCTACTCCGTTTAGAACGCGCTCATTTGTGAGGTACTATCTGCTCTTTTCGAATATTTGATTGTTGTACAGTTCCTCTTTATCATTGCGGGTCTTTCGCTAGTGTCATGATGGGCGTAGGGAAGAATTTCATTAGGTCAGGATAAACTCCACGTGGCTGTCTGTGAGTTCCCTCACTTCGTTCAGGATAGTGCCTAAGGGCTAGAGCCCATGCAATGACAACTGAAGACTTCTTGTTTTGACAAGTTATCGGCGGGCACAGTATATTTTAGAGGTTGGATAGCCTTCTGATGGGGTCTAATAAGATACTTTTCTTGCTTGCATGACACAAGCAAATATGGAAGGAGGACTAATGGAATACAGCCAGATAATGTATGAGGTGTCCGATAAAATTTTGACTATAACGCTAAACAGGCCGGAGAAGTTAAATGCTTTTACTCCTGTAATGTGCGAGGAGTTGGTCAACGCTTTTGGTAGAGCTGATGCTGATGACAATGTACGGGTTGTAATTGTAACCGGTGCCGGACGTGCTTTTTGTGCTGGTGCTGATTTAAGTCCTGAGACTGCGATTCTGGAAAGGCGTCGGCAAGCACCTGATGATGACTTGGAAATTCGCAGGGACCTTGCCGGACAGGTTACTTTGCCGATTTACGACCTGAAAAAGCCGGTAATTGCTGCCATCAACGGGCCCGCCGTTGGGGTGGGAATTACTATGACGCTGGCTATGGATATCCGACTGGCGTCTGAAAATGCCAGGATTGGGTTTGTTTTTGCTAGGCGAGGCCTAGTTGCCGAAGGAGCCAGTACTTGGTTTTTGCCTCGTATTGTTGGTGTGGGCAAAGCTGCGGAATGGATTTATACCGGTAAGGTGTTTGGAGTTCAAGAAGCACTGGCACATGGATTGGTGAGCGAGGTGTTGCAACCTGATGCTTTAATCCCACGGGCCCGCGAGCTCGCAATGGAAATCGCCCAGAATACTTCCGCGGTTTGTGTTGCTCTCTGTCGTCAACTGCTCTGGAAAATGTTGGGAGCTGACCATCCTATGGAAGCTCACAAAATCGATTCGAAAGCTATCTGGTGGATTTTTGAACAGCCAGATGCGCTTGAAGGCATCATGTCGTTTCTGGAGAAAAGGCCGCCGAATTTCCCAATGAAACCCAGCACCGATATGCCTGACTTTTACCCCTGGTGGACTAATAGACCATTCACATGGTAGCCTAATCCTCTTCCAGCTTTAAACTATTGTTCCCCAGTGTGCTATTGATTTCTTGTGCTAATTCGGGGCAATAGCTGGTGGTGTTTGGCAGTTTCATGTTGACCGTCTCTTCAGGGGTAATCACGGTAAGCATGACAGTGTCTTGTCCTGGGTATTGGTTGAGTATATCTATGACCTGACTGAGGCGTGTTAAGTCTTCGTCGGCTTCGTCGCTTGGGCTGATGTTGATTCTTATTTTGCGTGGTAGGGTTGGTGTGACTGGTTTGGTTTCTTGGCCATCTTCATCACCAGGCTGATATTGACGTACCCTGAAACAATTAATGCTTGCTCGGTCGTCTCTCATCTTTACCACACCTTCTACCAAAAGGATTTTGCCTTCTTGCCATATCTCCCTTGTTTGGCTATACACTTCAGACCAGGCAGTTACCTCGATACTGCCGTCTAAGTCTTCTAGGGTTGCGATGACGAAAGGACGCCTATCCCTGGTATAAAGTTGGCGTGTAGAAGTTACCATTCCAGCGATAACCACTTTTTCTCCGACCATTTCGGCGTCTATTCCGCCGCAAAGGGCAGTCGTAGCGGTTGCTAGCTTGGGAGCTATTGAAGAGAGGGGATGTTCCGAGAAATATACTCCCAGCAGTTCTCTTTCCCAATCTAGTTTATCTTTGAGAGGTGCATCAAACTGCTCTAAATTCAGCTCGGGAAGTGGTGCAGGTACGGTGTCACCCCAGAGGTCAAACATGCTGGACTGTCCCGATTCTTTTAGTCGTTGCTCCCATTGAGCCAGGGATATGATGCGGTCAATGGCCGGGAGAAGTGTCCCACGAGGTGCCAGGCAATCAAAGGCTCCAGCTTTGATCAAGCTTTCTATAACCTTTTTGTTGGTATTGCGTAGGTCAACGCGACGACAAAAGTCCTCAATGGATTTGAAGGCCCCGCCTTTTTCTCGGGAAAGCATGATGGGCTCGATAGCTGCATGGCCGACATTTTTAATAGCGGTTAGGCTGAAGCGTATAGCTGTTTTGCCATCTTCTTTCTCGATGGCGAAATCGACTTGGCTCCTGTTAACATCCGGGGGCAGTACGGGTATACCCAAGCGGCGGCATTCGGCAATGGCTGAGGGAAGTCTTTCAGAATGAGTGGCATATGTATTTAGAAAAGCGGTCATATATTCAACGGGATAGTTGGCTTTAAGATAGGCTGTTTCGTAGGCGATGAGGGCATAGCTCACGCTATGAGCTTTATTGAACGCATAGCCAGCAAAAGGTTCGATCAAAGCGAAAACCTCAGCGGCTAACTCGGCAGATATCCCATTTTTCTTTGCCCCGTTTATGAAATTTTGCCGTTCTTTTTTCATTACCTCGGGTATCTTTTTACCCATGGCTTTGCGGAAGATATCGGCTTGGCCCAGAGTATAGCCGGCCAAAGCCTGGACTATGTGAAGCACCTGGTCTTGATAAACAATAACGCCATAGGTCTCTTCGAGGATTTCTTTGACGGTGGGATGTGGATAGCGAATGGACTCAATTCCGTGCTTCGCCTTGATGAAGGTGGGTATATGCTCCATGGGCCCGGGGCGGTAAAGGGCTACCATTGCTGCGATGTCATTAAAGGTGGTCGGCTTAAGTTCCTTGATATAACGACGCATGCCAGCGCTTTCCAATTGAAAGATGCCGCTGGTTTCTCCTGAGGCGAGTAATTCAAACGTTGCTGTATCGTCCAAAGGGATATGTTGCAAGTCTATGGAAGTGCCACGTTTTTCAGCGATGATTTCTCTGGCCTTAGCGAGTAGGGTGAGGTTTGCCAATCCGAGGAAATCGAGTTTGAGCAGTCCCAGGCGAGCTACGCTTTCCATGGAGAATTGAGTCATGGTTGCAGCTTGCTCATGGTCTTTGGCGGCGCGTTGTAATGGTATATATTGTGCTAGCGGCTCTCTGGATATGACAACCCCAGCAGCATGAGTGCTGGCGTGGCGAGCTATCCCCTCTAACTTCTTAGCGGTATCAACCAGATTTTGTATCGCACTATCTTCATGGTAAATGTCGTAGAGTTCTTTATTCTCAGCTAATGCATGGTCGAGGGTTATATTCGGTCTGGGTGTAACAAGCCGGGCTACTCTATCAACCTGGCTGTAGGGCATGCCCAGAGCTCTACCCACATCTCTCAGGGCGGCTCTAGCACCTAGTGTACCGAAGGTGATGATTTGGGCTACATGGTCAGCGCCGTACTTTTGGGTGACATAGGCTATCAACTCATCACGGCGGTCGTCCTGGAAATCTAAGTCGATGTCTGGCGGCTCACGGCGTTCTAGATTTAAGAAACGTTCGAAAACAAGCTTGTTAGCCAGTGGGTCGATGTTGGTGATGCCGAGGCAGTAGAGAGCGAGGCTTGCTGCGGCACTGCCTCGCACGCCGAAAAGGAAGTTTTTCTCCTTGGCGAAGGAAATGAGGTCCCAGACGACAAGAAAATAGTCGGCGAACTGCGTTTGCCGGATGACCTCCAATTCGTAAGCTAATCGCTGCTCAATTTCTGGAGAGGGTGATAAAAATCGCTGCTTCAGTCCTTGCCAGCATAGCTCGGCTAGGTAATCATCGGCAGTTTTGCCTTCAGGTAAATCTACCTGAGGAAGATGGAGTCGGCCAAACTCCAATTCTAGCTTGCACATATCAGCGATTTTTTGGGTATTATCCAGAGCTTGGGGCAGGTCGGCAAATAGATTTGCCATTTCCTCAGGGCTTTTCAGGTAGAAGAAATCGCCTGCCATCTTCAGTCTTTTTTCGTCGTAAATAGAAGTATTAGTCTGAATGCATAAGAGCAACTCTTGAATAGGAGCGTCTTCTTTATTGATGTAGTGCACATCACTGGTAGCCACGATGGGGATATCTAGCTTGGAAGATAGAGAGAGCAGTCCATGGTTAACTTGTTCAAGCTCGGGGATAGGATGTCTTTGGATTTCCAGGTAATAGTCACTGAATGTCTCTTTGTATCTGAGGGCCTGTGTAGCAGCTTCTTCGAGGCGCATTTCCAAGATGAGGCGAGGCAGTTCACCATGAGCACAGCCTGATAGAACAATAAGACCATCACGGTGTTTGACCAGGAGCTCTTTGTCTATTCTTGGCTTGTAGTAGAATCCCTCCAGGTGAGCTTTAGTGGTTAGCTGAATTAGGTTGTGATAGCCTTGCTGGTTTTTGGCGAGCAGAGTTAGATGATAGGGGTTCTTGTCGCTGGCGCTTCGACTCTGGCGATTTGTTTCAGCCACATAAACCTCGCAGCCAATAATAGGCTTTATACCAGCCTCTTTAGCTGCCACGTAGAAGTCGATGACACCATGCATGCTCCCGTGGTCAGTAATGGCCAGGCTATTCATACCAAATTCTTTAGCTTTGGCGATGAGCTGGGAAATACGGCATAAACCATCAAGCAGGCTATACTCACTATGAACGTGAAGATGTGTAAACATCATCCTTTCTCGGGGGTTTGTCTAAGATTATAACACAAGGTTTTTAATGATTGCCCTTGAGATTTTTCGGATTAATAAAAAATTTGGTTTGACAATTCAGATGACCACTGATTATTATTCAGTTTCGGAGCATGTGGTGAAGGTTTTTGAAAAGGTCATCTACTGGCTATTTGTGTGCTGTTTGCCGGCGTTGCTTATAACGAGCACCCTTCGCTGGGAAATTAACGAGTTCAGACTTTATGAGTATGGCTTTGATAAATATCAGATAAGCCAGGCTACTGGTATAGATAGAATGGAGCTAGGAAAGGTGGCTCAACATTTAATAGACTACTTCAATTCAAAGGTAAACACAGCCCAGATTATGGTGACTAAGGATGGTGTAGAATTCAGTTTGTTCAACGAGCGAGAGTTAATTCATCTTCGTGATGTAAGGAGCCTGGTACAATTAGATTACCGTGTTCAAATGATAGTTTTGAGCTTAATGGTTATCTGTATTTTTGTACTGATATTGGGGTTTAGAGCCGGGTGGCTGACATTTGTTACAGGTTTGTTTTGGGGCGGCATTCTTACGTTCGGTTTAGTTGTTGTCTTATCGCTTTGGGCTATATTCGGGTTTGAACAGCTTTTTGTTCTTTTTCATCTGGTCAGCTTTCCCAATGAATATTGGATGCTTGACCCGGCCAGAGATTACCTGATCAGATTGTTCCCCGAGGGATTTTTCTACGATGCCGCCTTGCTCGGTTTTGCAGTCATTTTGTTGAAAAGTGTGTTTATTAGTGGCGTTGCTTTCGGTGTTTTGAGGTTGGTGGGTAGGCCGCATTTAGAAGGAGTGAAGCCAAAAGTATAATGTGACCCTTTGAGGTCGTCTGGTAGCTGGATTGGACAAGGCTAAAGCCTTGCCCTACATGTAAGTGTCCTTTGTTGGTAGGAGAAGTGTGGGGATGTGGAGGCTATAAAACGCATTGAGAGCAATAGCTACGGGTGGCAGGTGCTGCAACTTGAGGCGCTGCAGCCAGTACATGAGTTACCCGTGCCAGCTATAGGCATGGATTCACCGCCGCTGCCTTTAGAAAACGAGGCGAAGCGGGAAAAGACCCGCTTGGCTGTATGTTGGCACCGAGGGCACGAAGCATCTTCATTGGCTTTGTTTATAGAGCGCAATAATTCAAACTTGCAATTACAATCTGGGCAGGAATATTCATAGATAGGCATTTTGCTCTCCGCCTAACTAATAAGTTTACCTTGTAGCTATTGCCGAGTCAAATTGTCCGATTTAACAAAACAGGTTGTAGAGACAGAGCAAGACCCTCTCCTACATTATTTGACAAAACCAACCTAGGTGCTTAAAGTAGTTCATTAGAAGTTGCTAATTTGAGTAAGGTTCAGATATGGAGGAGAACCATGGTGATTGAGAAGTACGAAGTGTCTGCGGATAGTTTACGCTGGCAATGTGACCCTACTTTGTTTGAATTTGAGTCTACTAAGGAGTTAGCACCGCTGCAGGAGTTTGTGGGACAGGATAGAGCAATACGTGCTATTGAATTCGGCCTGTCCATGAGTCGCGATGGATACAATATATACGTGGCTGGTCTTACCGGGACGGGCAAGACATCGGCAGTGAAAGCACAAATCGATAAGCTGCTTGAGGAGAGGCAAGCGTTAAAGCAAGTCTGTCTTCTGGAGGACTGGTGCTATTTGTACAACTTCAGTGCTCCTGAACGTCCCCAAATCTTGAACCTGCCACAAGGGAAAGGCAAAATCTTCAGAGACCAGATGAGTAATCTGTTGCAAAGGATTAGAGAAGAGCTGGCGAAGGCTTTCTCCAGCGAGGAGTACAAAGCCGAAAGGAAGAAAATCATAGAAACAAACCAGTCTGAGCAGCAGAGGCTCTTCGAGGAGGTGGGGGAAGAGGCCCAGCGAGAGGGCTTTAGATTTCAGGTAACACCGGTAGGGCCAGCCTTGATTCCTCTGGCGGATGGGAAACCTTTGTCTCAAACTGAATATGCGGCACTAGAAGAGTCGGTGCGGGAGCGACTGGAAGAGAGACAAGCGGAGTTGCTGAAAAAACTACAGGCAACTTATGAGAAGGCTAGAGAACTGGAAAGAGAAGCCGCGGAGAAACTGCAAAATATTGACAAGTCAGTAGCTGATTTTACCATAGCCCGATTGTTCGATAGCCTGATGCAAGAATATAAAGACTCGGAAAAGATTTATCAGTATCTCACTGGTCTGAAGTCTTACACCATGGACAACCTGGATATATTCAAGGAGAAAGAAGAGCAGACGCCCTCTGTTTTCGGCTTACCTGCCAGCTATATAGTACGTGGTCGTGACCCTTTTCTCCCCTTTCAGGTGAATGTCTTTGTAGACAATAGTGAGACCAAAGGACCACCGGTGCTCGTCGAGCCTAATCCCAACTATGCTAACCTGTTTGGCAAAACTGAAAGGCGATTTTTCTTTGGTGGTTATCTCAGTGACCACACTATGTTGAAGCCTGGGACTTTTCATCTAGCCAACTGTGGTTATCTGCTGCTCAGTGCTATAGATGTGGTGACTAATCCTACTGTCTGGCCGGCTTTGAAGCGAGCTATCAAGACAAAAGAAGTGCGTATTGAGGATCCGCTAGAGCAGTTCGGGCTTATCGTGTTTCAAGGTTTAAGGCCGGAACCTATGCCAGTAAATGTTAAGGTAGTCCTCATTGGTGATAGCTTGCTCTACCAGTTGCTTTCTATTTATGACGAGGATTTCTGGGAAACATTCAAGGTGAAGGCTGATTTCGACTTTCAGGTGGACAAGAATAAAGAAAATATGATGGCTTTTGCTGCTTTTATCGCCGGAACCTGCGAGCGAGATGGATGCCTTCATTTCGACCGTACTGGGGTGGCCAAGGTGGTGGAATATGCGTCTCGAATGGTTGCTGATAAGGATAAACTATCTTCCAGATTTGCCCAGATTCGAGAATTGGTACAGGAAGCAGAGTACTGGGCCCGTAGAGACAACGCTGCTCTGGTATCAGAGCAGCATGTGGAGAAGGCTGTGGAGGAAAGGCTCTACCGGCATAATCTGCCGGATGAGCGAATTAGAGAGTTGATAGAAAATGGCACTATTATGATCGATGTTGACGGTGTGGTGGTAGGGCAGGTGAACGGACTCAGTGTATATAGCCTTGGCGACATAGCCTTCGGCAAGCCATCGCGTATAACATGTAAGACATTCCTGGGGCGGGGAGGTGTTGTCAAC
>VGNY01000035.1 GCA_016865895.1 Chloroflexota bacterium
AGAAAATGCCAGGATGGCGAAAGAGGACTGGCTTAAAGTTGTGGTAAACTAACAAAGGCGAGGATAAAAAGCCTGGGGTAGGTGAGCTAGTTATCTAAAGAAAAGCCTGAATAAAGGATACACTATCCAAAAAGTTGACAAATCGAGCAAAGTGTGCTATATTAATAAAAGTCCCGAGTAGTCAAGGTTAGAACCGGCAAAAGGGAAGTCAGGTAGAGGCTAAAGGGTGCGTGGTAGCCGACCGGGCAGAAGGCAAGCCGAAGCCTGAGGCGGAAGGGGAAGAGATGCCGGAGACAAGTGAGGTTACTCGGGGCTTCTTATTTCCGAAGAAATCACCCTAGAAAGGAAGTACCTATAGCTGCGAGTCTTTTCCACCCCGATTTATCCCAATAAATCGGGGTGTATCTGGGGGACAGGAGCCCCACCTAAAAGATAAAAAATTCCAAACTCCAAATCCCAAGCAATATCAAAATTCAAATTCCTAAATTCTAAACACCGGCTGGCTTGAGCACTTTTCCGCATGACAGTGAGGAATTGATTAGCAGTCCTTCAGGTTGAATTGCAAGTCACCGTTTCCAGATGGTAAAGTAAAGCTGATTTTGGATGGCTCCAAAGATTGCAGCCGCGAAAACCATGTTTGAAAAAAGAAATACCGCACTGAGGAAGGGATTGGAAAAAAGGGGCTCTATCTATTTTAATTATGCAGACGTCCTTTTTAAGTATCCCTGGCTGTATTTATACAACATCTGCCTCCTCTTAAGGTCAAAGCTATCTAATGGAGCAATAGTTCACATTATAGGAGATAGCCACGTCAGGCCATTTGTGTTCAGAAGCCCTTTTATGATACACCACATATCGCAGGCGACAGCATACAATCTAAATAAGGACGATAGTTTCTCTCAATCGAAGAAATACCTAAACTCATTCCTGCCCCGAATAAATAAAGAAAGGGACGTTTTGCTTTTGGTTTTCGGCGAGATAGATGCCAGGGTGCATATTTACTTCCAGTACAAGAAAAACGAAGGAAAGATAAGCATTGAGAAAATAATAGAGGCTACCGTAGAAAAATACGGAGAGACGATAAGAAGGTTGAGGGATGATGGGTTTGCTGTGTCGGTTCACGGCATCCCACCGGCAGCAAGAAAGCGATTTGTGCCTGACCTACCCTTCTTGGGGAGTCCAGAGCAAAGGAGTGAAATATCCAGAATATTCAACCAGAAACTAGGGCAATTTTGCCAGAAAAATGGCATTCCTTACATAGATGTGCAATCCATTTCAGCCGACGAAAACGGGTTCATTAAGAAAAAATATCTGGCTGACGAGGTGCACCTCAACGGCAGAATAGTCTCTTTCGCTAGAGAAAAAATAGTCGAAGCATTCACGGATAGTAAGAATTTCAACTAGAGACTCAAGCCAGTTCCGCTAAAAAGTTGTCACGGGTTCAAGCTTGGTCTCTGGGTAAACCTGCTCTGGTTTGGGTGGCATGGGGCTATAGACCCAGTTAACCGCAATACTGCCGCACTGGATGCCGCCTATTCGTTGTATTCCCTGGTAGGTTCCCCGCAACAGGACGTCTTCCATGTCAAAGGACATGCAGAAGAAAGCGACAGTCATATTGACAGGTATTGCCTTGATTTCTTCATTAAATGCTGAAGCGGCAAATATTACATGCTCATTGCCGGAGGTCTGAGCTTGAATTACCGGGATAATCACAGGATAGCCATCTTTGCCAATATAAGCCAGGAATTTGAGATTCGCGATTTTATCTATAAGCTGCCGAGTCCACAAATTTAGAACTTCTCTCTTTGCCTTCTTAGAAGATAACATCTTTGCCACCAAGGTCTTTAAGGCTGCCTGTACAATGCTGCCCATCGGTAGAGGCTCTTTACCGTACTGTTCAACGAGGTCCAGGTAATAGACCGTGTGGATACCAAAATAGGCGTTGTAACGAAACATGGGCAGATTGTTGAACAAGTCGAATTCCTTACCGCTTCTTTCGATGTGGGTAAACTTCGCCTTACCACGCCAGGTATTCCTGTCCAGCGTTAGAATGAGAAAACCGACTTTTGGGTTTTTCCTGATGTTGACTTTGCTCAATCCCTCAGCGAACTGTCCAAAGACAACCTCTGTAGGTGAGCTAGCCCGTAGCGTGGAGATTAAAGTTAAATGAGGCAGACCTTGTTCATTTATGGTGGCAAGCAGTCCCACCTTCATCTCAGGTTCGAAATCTTTTATATCCGATTCGGAAAACAATTTGCGGATTTCTCTCTGATTGCTCATTTCTATACCCCCCTATGAATCTTCCATTTTTGTGGCGCCAGTAGCACTGACAATCTCCGGGTCAACGCCGGACAGCCTGGCACACTGCTCCAGTTCACAAACAGTGTCTTTAGTCATAAGCGGCATGCTGGCGTATTGCCAAGCGATACCCAGCCTGCGGTACTTATCGCGGCAGAGGTTATTAAAGGCACATAGTTCCCACCGCTTGACAATGCCTGCTAGGTTCTTGGCGATGAAAATGCCCAGGCTGGTGATATTATCACGCGTGGCTGTAGCTTCAGGAATGAGTGGTGTTCTAATCCACAGCACTTTTTCAGTAGCCCGATTCACGATATAGTCACGGATATATAGAAGGTTGTCGAATATCCTCTGATTGTATTGCCCGGTAAAATTGTAGTGTTTTTCAGGTTCTGTTTCCTTTAAATCAAATAGAATGATGTCCGTATATGGCAAAACCTTGTCCAGAGAGCGGGGTGAACATACGCCGCAGGTATCAAGGGCGGTGTTGACTCCTCTCTCTTTCAGGCGGCGTAGCAATGCTGCTGCAAAATCAGGCTGCATGATAGGTTCTCCACCGGAAAGGGTGACACCACCACCCGATTTCTCAAAATATATCTGGTCTTTGAGCAATTCATTCAAAAGTTCATCCAGGCCGATTCGCCTGCCCAGAAGCTCCATGGCATTTGCCGGACAGGTTTCAACACATCCTCCACAGCCGTTGCAAACCTCGCGGTCAATTGCAACTCCTTGCTCCGTCTTGCGCAGACACCGTAGGGGACATGTTTTGATACAGGTACCGCAACCGATACACTTGTTTTCTAGCCACTGTATTTGTGGCTCTATTGATATGCTTTCGGGGTTGTGGCACCATAGGCAGCGCAGCGGGCATCCCTTGAAGAATACCGTAGTGCGTATGCCGGGGCCATCTTCAGTGGAAAACCTCTGCAAGTGCAATATCAGCCCACTCTGGCTCTTGTCTATACCTTCTAGGGCTGCTTCGTGGGTTATCACCCTGACATCAGATATAGCGGTCTTCTTGCTTCCCATCTCTATACAGCCTTTCCCCCTGTTTCACTGCAAGCCGAACTCCCTCGCCGTCTGTCATTCTGAGCGTAGCGAAGAATCTTCCTCTATCCTCCGCTCCGAGATTCTTCGGTCGTTCCGCTCCCTCAGAATGACAGAGAAGGGAACAGAGATTGCCACGTCGCTAACACTCCTCGCAATGACAAATAAAACTCATCAAATCTGGTGGCTTTCGCGAGCTATAATCTCATTCTGCAACTCTCTGCCTATTGCAGTGAAATATGCGTTATAGCCGGTAACGCGAACTAACAAATGCCGATAGTTCTCTGGATGTTTTTGGGCATCCCGCAGTATGTCTGCGTTAATCATGTTGACCTGCAGGCAAGTACCTCCATTCTCCACATAGCCACGTAAAAATGCCTTAAATTTATTTTTGTGTTCAGGGTCGCGGATAAGCGATGGGTTAAAGGTCATGGTATGACTAGCACCATTGGGCAGGATGTTATAGTATTCCAGCCAGTCACCATTGCCTCGGGGGTCTTTGCCGCCGATAACCTTTCCCACCGAGTTGACGTTGGCTGTTGGTCCATTGATGTCGGCACCGTTTGAGGGGCAGATGGCGTTTGACAGAAATTTGCCCTTGGGTCTGCCATCAGGACTGGCCGGCAAAACATATCCATCGGAAATCCAGTAATTCCAGCTCAACATGCCGGGACGGAACTGCTTACCCGTCGGCTTGGATTTGTATTTCCAGGTCTCCTCTGTCCACAAATCCATCACCTTCTTTCCCAATTCATCGGCAACATCATCATCCCTGCCGTATTTGGGCGCTTTATTGATGGCTTGGGCTTGCAGTACCTCATAGCCTGTCCAGTTGGCTTTCAAAGCATAAATTAACTCCTTCATGGTACAAACCTTCTTACCGAACACCAGGTACTTAACTGCCAGCAGTGAATCTACCGTGGTGCCATAGGTCACAGTCTCCAAGGTGACAAAGCTGAGCTCGGCGCCACCTTCATTAATGTCCTTTCCTTTTTCAGCACACCCCCTTACCAGACAGGACAGATAAGGCGTGGGGAGGAATTTTGCTCGTATCTCGTCGGTCCTTTCAAAGAGGTCAGCAATCTTTTTGACAATATATTTTGTCTGGGCAACATAGGCATTCCAGAACTCTTCCCAGGTTTTGAAGCTCTCCGCATTGCCTGTATCGGCCCCCCAAAGTTTACGAGGCTCTGTTTTGCCTGTCATCAGGTCGGTATGAGGAATCAGGTCATAGCCGCCGGTAAGTGCCAGCTCCACCGCCTTCAGGAGGTTGAGATTAATATCAACGGTGCCGGAGCGGTCATTGCCACACATTGTGTTTTCCAGACAGCCAACTGGCGCATAGTCATGAACATTGTCTTTATTGATGAGATGCTCAACGCCAGCTTTCTTGGCTTCCAGCATCATTCCGGCGATAGACCGCTCATCAAAGTTTATGAGGAATGGTGCTCCCTGGCTCGAGGAAATCATATCTATGACCTTGTCATAGAGCTGGTCAGGAGTATTTCTGTGCAGCCTGACATTTGGCTTTGGCTCCAGAATCGGCGTCAATTCGTCTATGACCTCGAGCATGGCATAGGTAAGGTCATTAGTCATATCCCTACCACCACGCCCTATACCAGAAAGGGTAACCACCTGACCGAAACCGGAGGTGATACCCTGATTGCCCCCAGTACGAATCATGGCATCATAGGCTGTATTGCAATGAATCCAAAAGCATTTCAATATTTCCTTACCGAATTCTCTATCCATACCTTCATTGATGGATTTCTGCCACAGGGGATATAGATACTGGTCTATCCTGCCGAAGGAGAGGCCAGGACCGGGGTAACTTTCATCGCTCATCACCAGCATGTGGCTCAGCCACAGAGATTGCACTCCCTCCCAGAAAGTCTGCGCTGGCTCCCAGGGTACTCTCTTAAGCATTTCTGCCATCTGGAGCAGTTCGCTCTTCCTGGTCTTGCTCTCTTTAGCTGCGATGTCAGCGCAGACTTGACTGTACTTTGCTGACACATCTCTGGCCATTGTGGCTGCAGCCAGCATTGCCCTTAGCTGTGCGCCCCTTTTGCCCTTCTTATCACCCGAAGAAAGCGCTTCATAGTGTTTGTTAATGTCGGCAAAAATGCCTTTCCAACCGTTTTCAATCACTCTTCCGTAATCAGGGATAAGATGACCGCTGGTAGCTCCAACATTGCCATAGCCATGGCCATGAAACCATAAAATGGCGGCCCGAGCTCCATTCTTGCCGTAGACCAGCTTCCGGTACTGCTTCGCCTCCTTTTTGGTGAGGCAGGTGGAGGCTTGTAAGTTGAAGCGCCCCCCGGCAATGAGGTCACCGGGCAAAATCTCGTGCGGCAGGTAGTTCACCATCACTTCTCTAACAAACCAGGCTAGGCGTTCTGGCAAGCTCCACTTCCAAAAATCAGGATGCAATTTCACCTTCTTCGCCGTTTGCTTAAAGGCACCGGTAAAGGTGGAGAAAAAGGCATAAGTCTCGGGCACGATGTAGTACTGCCCTTCGCGAAACTGGAAGTCCCACGGTGTTCCCGTGGTCCAGCCGGTAAATTCATTATTCCACTTCCGTTGAAGGCCCTGGAAGTAATAGTCGCGGAGCCATTGGATTCGCGGTGACAGGTCCTTCGGCTGCTTAATGGCAAATTTCGGTTTATCGGGTGTAGCTGTGGTCATAGTCTCATCCTCCCTTCAGTAACAAGATTTGCACTATAAGCTATCGGTGGTTCAAATCCTGTTTACAAGAAAACTATATCATAAGTTCTGTAAAACCACCAACCGCTTCTTCGCTCTTAATATCTACTTCCAACCACCTCAAAATCCTGGAATATAGCCAGGCATTCTTTCAAGTGTGACAGCGGCATCCAGGTGGCCATTTTCGCATCTTCAGTGTAGCTGCTGTGAATGCCCAGCTTTTTTGATTTTTCGACCCATAAGGGGTTGTATTGAAGCAGCGCCACTTTTTTAATCTTGTTTTCCTTTAAAAAGGAGGCAGCCGCTTCCAAATTGTGTCGCCTGTCAGTGATACCTGGAATAAGAGCAATTCGCGGCAAAATCTCGACACCACCCTTCCTCTGAGAAGCACGACATAGCTCTCTAAAATTATCCAATATACGCTCGTTGCTCACCCTGCAATATTTCCTGTGCTCCTCTGAGTCAATTAGTTTGATGTCATAGTAAATAAAGTCCAGGTAGGGATACATAAGTTCGAAGAAGGCGGCACAGTCAAATTGGCCACATGTTTCAATCAGCGTCTGGATGTTAAGCAACTTCAGCTTTTTTAACAGGTCCGCAGTGAACCTCATAAATAGTGTCGGCTCCCCACCTGATAGGGTTACGCCACCCCCCGAGGTGACAAAAAAGGGAATGTCTTTTCTTATTATCTCGATGACTTCTTCGATTTCCATGTCACGTCCTACCTCTGTCATGGCATTGGCAGGACAGACATCGACGCATTTGAAACAGAGCGTGCACTTATGCCGGTCTACGAAATCGGGGTTATCACGTGCAAGCGCCGCAGGTTCACATACATTTATGCAGCTATTGCAACCGATGCATTCCTTTCTATCCCAGGCCAGTTCATATCCCGTACCTTTGCATTCAGGATTGTGACACCAGACGCAGGAAAGTGGACATCCCTTAAAGAAGATAACTGTACGTATGCCCGGCCCGTCGTCGAGCGAGTTGCCTTTTATATCAAGTATGAGAGGTTTCTTAAATTCCATATTCCGCCCGCTCGATGAGCTCTACCTGCATATCTTTGTTGAGCGTAACGAAATAGGCATTATAGCCAGAGATACGCACCAGCAAGTTCCTGTAGTTTTCAGGGTGAACCATGGCATCCCGCAACATAGACGAGGTAACCACGTTCATCTGCATTTGCATACCGCCAAGTTCGAAGTAAGTCTTGGCATAAGAAAACATGCTGTTGACCACCTCTTCACGTGTATCCAGTGCGCTGGGAACAACCTTGATGTTAAAGGCTATGTTGTTATTCATGTTCCTGGGATTCAGCCGAGCTACATCACGAATATTGTCCAGGAGATTCTTGGAAGCATTTGGCTCAGGCGTCAGGCCGGGGGTAAATGCCTTTCCCGCAAGCCTGCCGGAGGGAAGTGCACCACTCAAAGTACCGAAGGCAACATGATTGGACATGGACCAGAATCCAGCGGTATAACGTCCGCCCCTATAATTCAGATGGTTCCAGTAAGCATCGCGGGCAAATTGAGCTACTCTGTTGGCAATTTCAACCGCTTCACCATTGTCTGAGCCGAAGAAAGGAACTTTTTTGGTTACCATGGCATGGAGCACAGGATTGTCGGCGAAGTTGTTATCAATCGCACTTTTTAGTTCTTTAAATGTAACTTTCTCTTCATCGAACACCAGTTTCTTTATCACCATCAACGAATCGGTTACATCAGCCAGGCCAATACAGGCAGAGCCAGATGAATTATGCTTGGCACCGCCCTTGGTAACATCTTTGCCTTTCTTAATGGGACCATCGATAAGCGCCGACAGTAATGGAGTCGGACGCAACACACCATGTGCCTCACCAAGCATGTTATTGTATTCTACGGAATTGTCAATGAGGAACTTGAACTGGGTTTTGAATGCGTCAAAGAAATTCTCAAATGTCGTGAAAGCTCCATTTTCGATGCTTCCTGTTTTCGGGCCAACTTCCCAATTCATAAGCGGGTGTTTGCCATTATTGAGCGCCATCTCTAGTGCAGCAACCATATTCATCATCATACAGTTAGTATGTCCCATGTGCTTACCGCAAAGGGTAGGCTCGACACAACCTGTAGCCGACCAGTCTCTTAAGTCCTCGACGGGATAATTAAAACTTTCCAGCGATTTCATAACTACCTCATCATTATGCATTGAAGGGGTGGCAGCGGTAACCATGTTCACCTCACAGAGTCGCTTGAGATAAGTATCGCTGTTTTTTGCCCTGTTATACCGTGCGTTCACATTCGGGTCACGGATTCCCAGCATCTCGGTCACCTTGAGGAAGATATATGTCATGTCACAAACTGCATCCTCACCGGCAGGAGTAACTCCGCCCAGCGTAATAACCTGGTCAGAAGAGCTGCCGCCAAACAGGTAGTTGCCAATATCAGGCACGAGTGGCAGATGGTCAGTGCATCTCATATAGAGACAGCCCACCAGTTCGATTGCCTGTTTTATATACTCTTCTCTCTCCTTCTCGTTGGTAAGCTTCTTCATATCAGCGACAAAATATGGTTGGAGACACTGGTCGAGTCTGCCTAACGACAAACCGGCATTGGTGTTTTCCATGTGAAGTCCAACCCAGGCTATCCACATAGCATTGATTGCCTCGTCAAGGGTTCCCGCTGGGTTCTCGGGTATTCTGGCGCATATTTCGGCAAGTCGCTTTAGCTCAGCTTTTCTTTTAGCGTCTGATTCTAGTTTAGCCTCGGCTGTTGCCTGCCGGGAAAGGTTCTTGGCATAAGCCGTAAGGCCCTGCAGACAGAGTACCATCGCCTCAAGTGTATTCTTTTTCTGTATATCTGCCGATTTATCGTGCTCAAGTTCCTCTCTGATTTCTCCGATAATTCCTTTCGTACCGAGTGCTAGCAGTTTGGGGAAATTGGGTATGGTATGTGATATGGCTACTGTCTTCCATAGGAAGTAGACGGCAAAACGCTCATCAAGCGTCTGGGAGAGCGGCCTGTTGTATTTTTCCCTGACCCACTCACGAAAATTCCTCTTCATCCAGTATGGAAACACATAATGATGCAGTATTTCAACCGTTTCAGGCGATATGTTGTAGGGATTAAGCTGCCTATCAGGGATAGATAACAACTCCCCCCATATCATATTTCCATGAGCATCGGGGTAAAGAACCACACCGATTTCCTTAGTTGTAGTAGTCCCGGCAACAAGGTCGCCCTTGCGGATGATGGTTTTTTTATTTTCCATTAAGTACTTAAACATATTTCCCTGGCGCAATTCTGGAACCCAGGGCTTCCCTGATTTGTCCACCTCAAAGCCGTTTGCTATACACCAGTCGGTCACTAGCTTTGCGTGTTCATGGCAAATTTCGGGTCTTTTTTCAAAATGGATATCAAGGAACTTTTTTAGCCTCGGAAAATCGCTTATGTCATATTGCGACAGGTAAGGCTCGGAAAGGTATTTCACACCTAAGTCCACCTTCTTACCTACCAGGCATTCCTTTCTTCTCCAGCTCATTTCCTGATAAAGTAATGGGTCAGACGGCGGTAAAGCTGCCTTCTCTCTGGCATCTTCAGCTTTCTGCTTTTCCGTCATCTTCTTGTGCTTTTTCCATAGAAGCAAGGACATCAGGAAATTAAACAATTGAACATAATTCATATTCCCTTCTATCCGCAGTCTGTTCTTTAAAAGCATATTCAATACTTCATTGGGTGTCACCTTCAGCATTTCTTTGACCACTTCGTCCCCGGCGAAAATCAAGGTGGCGTCAACATCTTTGGGGATTTTAGCGGAAACTCTTGCCTTGCCCTGATTGAAGATGATGGCTTGCTCGACCGTGTTGTTCTCCGTCCTTACGCCGATGGAAAAGTTGAGCCACCCGTGGCTACTTTTAAGATATTTCTTTAGCGATGACCTGAGGTTGTAGTTCGCTGCCATCAGGAAAAGTAGAACCCGAGCCAGAAAATCTGTGGACGTTCGCTTAGCCATAGAAAGATTACCTCCCCTCCGTTTTTCTTATCGCAAAAAATATCTAATCTGGTTCTATTGTAGCAGAAAAACTTAACAATCGGTTGCGTTGTCAATTAATTGTACGTAAATATCCGACAGTCTGCCTCCTTCTTTAAGCAATACAAAGGTGGTTTCATACCCAAGCCCGTGTGTGGTCTGTGATAATGATATCTTTCCAAGAAAGATTGAAGGCAATGTAGACAAACTGGTAGCCAATAGGATGAAGAAGAGGGGGATGAGCTGGACAGTTAAAGGAGCCCAAAAGATGGCAAGGCTCATAAGCTTGAAGGAGATGGGCGAGCTCCATTCGTGGATAACTCGCAATAATAGGCCAAGGAGCAGCACATCAACTGAAAAGAAAATCAGCAACAGAAAAATAATCTCTCGAAAGGATACCAGAGACTGATTACAAGCAGGAATGCCTGTTCTAAGCGGGCCACACCAAAATCGTTATTGGGTTAAAGCTCTTCGTGCACTAACTTGCCAGATTTTGAAGGGATAAACGATGAAGCACATCTTTGATTCAGACCGACCGACAGCTAACAGTAACTTTAGGTACAAATGCTGTTGACGCTTATATTTGAAGGTGATACAATAAGCCTTCGGTTTGGCCTAACTCAAATAGAAGGGGGGCTTACATGATTTTAATCGGCGAAAGTATCCACATCATTTCCAAGCAGGTCAGTGATGCTGTCAAGGAACGTAATCCCAAGGTAATTCAGGAGCTGGCTAAAACACAGGCTGACAGTGGGGCTGATTACATAGACCTCAACCTTGGCCCGGCAAAGAGAGACCCAGAAGAAGTGACAAGTTGGCTGGTCAATACAATTCAAGGAGTTACCGATTTACCTATCTCCGTGGACACTTTGAATCCTGTAGCCATGGAAGCAGGCCTCAAAACCTGCAAGAAAAGGCCTTTGCTCAATTCAGCCTCAGGAAGGACTGACAGCAAAGAGCTGATGTTACCCCTGGCTAAGAAATACAATACCGATGTGGTTATCTCAGTGCTTACCGATAAAGGCTGTCCCCCTGACATTGATTCCCGGATAGAGAGCATTATGGACACGGTCACTCATGCCAACGAGCTTGGTATTCCCAACGAGGATATCTGGGTTGACCCCATAATCTTGCCGGTGAGCGCTGACCAAAAGCAGGTCAGAGAGGCTCTGGAATTTATAGGTATGCTGGCTGACCTTCTGCCCGGCGTTAAATCAACAGTGGGACTGTCAAATGTATCTAACGGTACACCTGAGGAACTCAGAGGTATCCTCAATCGCACCTATATGGTGATGCTGGGGAGAAACGGATTATATTCCGCAATTGCAGATGTGTTGGATGCGGAGCTTGTCCGCTTGAATAGAGGTGAGTTGCCTAAGATCGTTGACCTTATTTACAAGACGATGGATGGGGAATCTATAAACCTGGCTTCCTTATCGAAACAAGAGCAGGATTATGTGAAAACCACCAAAGTACTCATGGCAGAGACACTTTACTCTCACGCCTGGCTTGAGAGTTAGAATTCTTTGGTAAAGGAGTAAACGATGGAATACAAAGCACCTTTGGAGACCTATTCAGGAAAAGTAGCCGAGGTGGTGATTGGTAAGGGTGAAAAAGCTATAAAAATTGGGGGGGAGAGCGTTCTCCCCTTTCATTTTTTTGAGGGCAAGATAGAGAATCGACCGCGACTGGCTTTAGAAGTCCTCGATTCTGAGCCCAAGGGTTGGACTGAATGGGAGCTTAAGCCATACAAAGATGTTCTCTCTGACCCCATAGCGTGGGCAAAGAAGTGTCTGGACCTCGGTGCCGACCTTGTCTGCCTGCGTCTGGTAAGCACTGACCCGGCAGGAGCCAATGCGCCAGCCGATAAGGCTGCTGCTGTGGTCAAGCAGGTAGTATCGGCAGTAAAGTCACCGGTTATCGTCTATGGTTCTGGTGATGAAGCAAAAGATGTGCAGGTGCTAACCAAGGTGGCAGAAGTCTGCGCCGGCGAGAACCTCCTGTTAGGCCCGGTGGCCAAGGAGAACTATGAGCCTATAAGCAAGGCAGCTCTGGACCACGGGCATTGCATAATCGCCCAGTCTCCCCTGGATATAAACCTGGAGAAGGAATTAAACGTAAAGCTGCTGAAGTCTTTCCCCCGTGAGCGGATAGTCATTGACCCGTTAAGCTCAGCCCTGGGCTATGGTATGGAATACAGCTTCACCATTATGGAGAGGACAAAGCACATCGGCGTAATGTTCGGAGATAATACCATGCAGATGCCCATTATCGCTGACCTGGGCAGCGAGTGTGGCAGGACCAAGCAGGCAAAGGAAAACGAAAAGCAGGGACTTCTGTGGGAGAGCATTACAGCTATTAGTCTACTGCTGGCTGGGGCAAATATCCTGGTGCTGCGCCAGCCAGAAAGCTTAAAGCTGATGAAAGAGGTTATCGAAGGCAAGATTTAGTATTGATAATTATTCCTAATAATGATATAATTTGATAGTATTCAACGTTCTACAAGGAGGAAATACAATGGCGGTAGTTACCAAAAAGAAGAACTTGCGTAAGGAGACGGTTGACGAGATTATCCGCGCGGAGGATAAGTGGGAACCCGTGGGGCATACGCCGATGCCCGAGCTTCCCGATTTAAGAAACTGGGACATGAGGCTGCTCAAGACCTACAAGCCCTTTTATGCTCCTATGTGCGATTTATGCTGCTTCTGCACCTATGGCAAATGTGACCTTACTGGCGATAAGAGGGGTGCTTGCGGCATCGATATTTCCACCCAGCAAGCCAGAATTGTACTACTGGCATGTTGCATGGGCATGTCGGCACATGGTGGGCATGCCCGTCATGTGCTTCACTATCTAATTGAGAAACATGGCAAAGACTATAAAATCAACCTCGGCGACCAGATACTTGTAGAAGCGCCACACATAAGGACAGTTCTCGGGCTTAAGCCTGAAACTTTGGGCGACCTGGAGAAGGCTATTGAATACGTGGAGAGCCAGCTCATCCATGCTATCTCGGCGCTTCATACCGGCCAGGAGGGTTCTGCTCTTGATTATGAGTCTAAGGCCCTTCACATCTCGATGTTAGACCATGTGGCTATGGAAGTTGGTGATATAGCCGAGATTGTGGGCTTCGGCTATCCCACTTCCAAGGCTGATACCCCGCTGGTTGGTTTGGGTTGGGGAGCTGTGGACAGGACAAAGCCAGTTGTCCTCTTAATTGGCCATAATCCGGTTACCGCCATTCCCATCGTTGATTACATAAATGCCAACGGCCTTCAAGATAAGGTCGAAGTCGCCGGCATTTGTTGCACTGCTCTGGAGGTGACCAGATATAGCGATAAAGCCAAAGTGGTAGGCCCGCTATCTCGCCAGCTTTTCTTCATCAGGACTGGCATCGCTGATGTTATCGTCACCGACGAGCAGTGTATCAGGACTGACGTACCTATAGAGGCTGCCAAAGTTGGTTCGGCTGTGATTGCGACTTCGGATAAGGTCTGCTATGGATTTGATAATGATACTAAGAAAGAGGCTGATGAAATAGTCAGAGACATGGTAAATCAGGGTAAGCAGACGTTGATACTTGACCCAGAAAAGGCTGCCGAGGTAGCAGTGAAGGTAGCTATGGAGCTGGCGCCGAAGAGGAATAAGGTATTGGTCAAGCCCGAAGAAGTGCCAGAGCTGGCTAAAGACCATCGGCTGTGTAATATGTGCAGCCAGGTCTGCCCTAATTTACTGCCCGTTGGCGATGCCATTGAAGCAGCCAAGAACGGTAATATACAGCCGCTAGTGGAAGTATTTAACAAGTGTATTGGCTGTGGCAAGTGCGACCAAGAATGCCCTCGCCATGTACCTATCATTAAGATGATGCAGGCAGCAGCCAGTTGGGAGTCCTGGAATGTGAGGTCAGGGCGAGGACCGATTATGGACGTAGAAATAAGAAAGGTCGGTGCTCCTATTGTGTTGGGCACCATCCCCGGCATCATTGCCATTGTCGGCTGCTCCAACTTTCCTGAAGAAATCACTGAGGTAGCCGAAATCGCTGAGGAATTTGCCAAGCGGAAATACATCGTGGTGCTCAGCGGCTGCTCGGCTATGGTAGCCGGGATGAAAAAGGACAAAGAGGGCAAGACTCTCTATGAGAAATATCCACCTGATTTCGATGCCGGCGGGATTCTCAATGTTGGCTCGTGTGTGGCTAATTCCCATATCACCGGTGCTGCTATGAAGGTAGCAAACATATTCGCCACCTTGCCTCTTAGAGGCAATTATGAAGTTATAGCCGACTATATCTTGAACCGTGTGGGCGCCTGCGGTCTTGCCTGGGGAGCTTATTCTCAGAAGGCGGCATCTATCGCCACTGGCTGCAATCGGTTGGGAATACCGGTGGTGGTGGGCCCACACTCCTCCAAGTACAGAAGGCTGTACATGAGTCGGAAGGAGGAAGACGATTGGACGGTGATGGATGGCAGGGAAAAGAAGCTGGTAGATACCGAGGAGCCGTCACCAGAGCACTTAATCACTGTTGTGGAGTCCAAGGAAAGAGCGATGGTCACCATGGCTAAGCTGTGCATCAGGAAGAATGATACCGCTCAAGGACGGCAGATAAAGCTTACTCATTATATTGCGCTACACAAACAATACTTAGGCACGCTGCCTGATGACCTGCATCTTTTCGTCAGAAAGGCTACAGACATACCTATCTTCTTCAAGAAAGAGGTGATGGCGTATCTGGAGAAGGTTGGCTGGAAAGAAAAACCAGTTTTAAGCTTGCCCACTCTGATCGGTACTTATCCGTCAGAAGTGCCCATAGATGCAGTTGTGCACTAGAGAGATTCATAAGAGAGTTTTATGCACATTTTGATAGCTATACAGGGCCATTATGGCCAGAGAATTGCTGATAACGTCAGGAAATATGGTCCGGCTGACTGGAAAGTACACACTTTTGCCTTTCCGGCAGAGTTGCCTGCCATAATAGACGATGCTAGTGAGTTTCTGCCTAAAGAGTTGCCAGAAGCCGATTTACTGATATCTCTAGGTGAGCATCCCGGAGTGGCCCAGATGATTCCTGACATGGTGAAGAAAAGCGGAGCTAAAGCAGTGATTGCACCAGCGGATAACCGTGTCTGGTTGCCACCCGGCCTGGCCAAACAGATTAAGCGGAAACTGGAATCTATGAGTGTGGATATGGTCTATCCGGTTCCATTCTGTAGCTTGGCAGAAAAAGATAGCCAGAACCCACACATCAGGGAATTTGCCAAGTATTTCGGTAGGCCGGAGGTGGACATAGAGCTGGATAAAGATAGAATAAAGCGAGTCTCGGTCATCAGAGGTGCTCCTTGTGGCTGCAGTCCGTATGTAGCTGATGGCTTGGTGGGAGTCTGGGACAGGGACGCCGTAGAGAAAGCTGGCCTTCTCCATCATCAATATCCGTGTTTGTCAACCATGGTGATGGACCAGGAATTCGAAGACACCCTGATGCATCGCGGCGGGCTTATGACCAAACTGGCAGTAGAAAAAGCTATTAAATCTTCTAAGGTAGCATAAGTAAGGAGGTTTTATTATGACCACGACTTTACCGTATCATCGAGTTAACGTATTAACCGGGACCAAGTCAGCTAGAATTATCGAAGACGCCAGCGAGTACGCCCACCTGATTAAACGTGCTACTAGGCCGCTACTGGTGCTCGGCTCATGGGCTCTTACCACGACTTTGGGCGGTAAACTACTCATAGAGTACGGCGTGGAGATAGCCAAGACACTTGATATTCCAATATGCGCTACCGCCCACACCAAGAAGAAGTTGCTTGAGTTAGGTATTGAGCCAGCCAGCAGCTACGACATTATAGAGATACTCAATCATCTCAAAGACCCGGAATGGAAGGGGGTTAAAAAGGAAGGCAATCACGATTTAGTTATGTTTCTGGGTTTCAGGACTGACCTCGGCGAGCAGGGACTTTCTACCCTGAAGCATTACGCCCCGCATCTCAAAACCATGACCTTGTGCAAATTTTATTATCCCCATGCCAGCTATTCCCTTCCGAACTACAGGAAAGATGAGCAATGGAAGGAGTTTCTGGATAATCTAATAACTAATTTAAAGAGTAAGGAGGCATAACAAAATGGCAGGAATTTTTCCAGTAGACGTTGGCCCACAGTATGAGGGTGAAGTAATCAGAAAAGGCGACATGTATGTCGAGTTCGGTGGGCCACAAGCTAAGAGTAAATTTGAGTTAGTGACACTGAAAAACCTTGACGAGGTCGAAGACCAGAAGATTGAGGTCATCGGCCCGGACATAGGCGAGTTGAAAGAGGGAGGCAGTTATCCCCTCGGTCTTATGATCAGCGTTGCCGGCGCTAAACTAGAGAAAGACATGGAGCCGGTCTTTGAGAGAAGGATACACCTTTATGCTAATTACATAGAGGGCTTGTATCACATGAACCAGAGAGACGAGATGTGGGTCAGGCTGAGCAAGGATTCCGTGGCAAAGGGGCTTAATTCTTTTGAAGCGATTGGCCAGATATTGATGTTCCTCTATACATCGGAATTGGATGTCATTGAGAAAATTTCCATCACCTTCGTTACTGATGAAAAGAAGGTTGAAGAACTTCTAGCCAAGGCCCGTGAAGTCTATAAAGCAAGGGATGAGAGGGCCAGGGGCTTGAAAGAAGACGATGTGGAGGAGTTCTACAGCTGTGCCTTGTGTCAGAGCTTCGCCCCGACTCATATCTGCATTGCTACCCCCGAGAGGATTGCTAATTGTGGAGCCATAAGCTGGTTTGATGGCAGGGCCGCTTACAAGCTTGACCCCGAGGGGCCAGTACAAGAGGTAAAGAAGGGCGAATGCTTGGACCCAATAAGAGGGGAGTACAAGGGCTGCAATGAGCTAGGAGCAGTAAAGTCTATGGGGACTTATGACAGAGTATTTCTGCACAGCGCTTTCGAGCATCCCCATACCTCTTGTGGCTGCTTCCAGGCGATTTGGTTCTATATCCCCGAAGTTGATGCTTTTGGTCTTGTCCATCGTGACTTTGCGGGTCCGACCGTAGTCGGCGTGCCTTTCTCCACCATGGCTGCGGACACCAGCGGCGGCAGGCAGGTGGAGGGCTTTCTGGGTATGGCACTGGAGTATCTACGGTCGCCCAAATTCCTGTATGCTGATGGTGGGCTCAAGCGCTGTGTCTGGATGCCCAAGGAAATAAAAGAGAGATACAAGGATGCTATACCTGCAGATTTATATGATAAGATAGCCACCGAAGAGGATGTTAAGAACACTGACGAGCTGGTTGCATTTTTGGACAAGGTAGGACATCCCTGGGTGAAGGGTGAAGTGGAGCTGCCTGTATAAAAAGACTTAGGAGGGTTTTTCAATGGCGCTAAAAGGAACTGACGTTGTAAAAAGGCTTCCTGACGGGGGCAAAAAGAATTGCCGTGAATGTGGCTTTCCCACCTGCTTTGCCTTTGCCATGAAGCTGGCTGCTGGAGGCGTTTCACTAGACAAATGCCCTTATCTTCCGGCCGATGTCAAGGCTGAGCTGGAGGAGGCTCTGGCACCACCAATCAAGCCGGTAACCATTGGCTCGGGCAAAAATGCCTTCACCATCGGCGGTGAAGAGGTGGTTTACAGGCATGAGAAGACATTTGTCCATCAACCGGGCATTGCCCTGCTTATCTCAGACAAGGAGGCTGAGGCAAAGGTCAACGAGAAGCTAAAGAAAATAGCTGAATTGCAGTTCCCCTGGGTGGGACTGACTCTCAAGGCGAACGTTTTGGCACTGCGATTTGAGTCAGGTGATAAAGCCAAGTTTGAGGCATTGGTAAAGAAAGTATGCGAGGGCATTGACCTGCCTATAGTGTTAATGTCCGAAGATGTCGATGTTCTGCTTTCAGCGTGCAAAATTTGTGGCAATAAGAAGCCATTGCTTTACCCAGTAACCAAAGATAACATCGATAAAGTCATTACTGGAATTAAGAGCTCGCCGACGCCGGTGGTGGTTAGGGGGCACAGTGTTGAGGAACTGATACCATTGACCACCAAACTGAAGGAGGCTGGCCTCGATGAGATAGTCCTAGACCTCGTCGCCAAGAATATGCAGGAAGCTATCCGGGACCAGACGTTGATTCGGCGAGCAGCTCTGAAGCAGAACTTTAGACCTTTGGGTTATCCCACAATCGGCTTTCCCTGCTTCATTGCTAAAGATGAGGTTAGAGAAATTCTGCTTGCTGCTATGTTTGTCATTAAATATCCTGGCATAATTGTCCTCTCTGACTTTGACCAATACTCGTTGCTGCCGCTGCTTGTGCAGAGACTCAATATTTATACCGACCCGCGCATACCGATGTCTGTAGAGCAGAAGGTCTACGAGATAGGTGAGCCTAATGATGAGTCCCCAGTGTTAATTACCAGCAACTGGGCGTTGACTTACTTCATTGTGGCATCGGAGGTCGAAGGCAGTAAGATTCCATCTTGGCTCTGCGTCAAGGATACCGAAGGGTTAGGCGTGCTCACCGGATGGGCTGCCGGCAAGTTTTCTGGAGATTCCATCGGGCCGTTTATCAAAAAGACTGGAATCGAAGACAAAATAAAGCACAAGAAGCTTGTTATCCCGGGCAAAGTAGCCCGAATTAAAGGTGAGCTTGAGGAGGCATTGCCCGGCTGGGAAATCATAGTTGGGCCCAGAGAAGCCAGCGAGATACCAGCCTACCTGCCGGGTCTCGTGAAGAAGTGGAAGAACTAAAGCAAAAACTGGCTGACATCCTGACACCGAACAAGAAGGATAGACGCCATTTAATTGCCCTTCTTCAACAAGTTCAACATACGCTGGGTTATCTTTCGAATGAGGCGATGCTAGCAATCGCCGACTTTCTGGAAATTCCAGAGAGCACGGTGTACGGCATCGCCACTTTTTACAATCAGTTCCGCTTTACACCTCTGGGCAAACATCCGGTTAAAGTTTGCATGGGCACCGCCTGTCACTTGGCTGGAGGTAAGCTTGTCCTCGAGGCCATGGCCAGGGAGCTTGATATTCAAGTTGGCGGCATCACACCCGACCACGAGTTCAGCTTGGAAAGGGTAGCCTGTGTTGGCTGCTGTGCCCTAGCTCCAGTTGTGGTAGTGAGCGACTCTGTCTATCCAAGGATGACGCCTCCGAAGGTGGAAGAAATACTGGTGACCATTAAGCCGATAACTCAGGAGCAATCGGGGACATAATTTATATCCCCTCTCTTTTGAAGGGAGAGGGCTAGGGTGAGGGTGACATTTCACATGACCTTCGAAGAAATCCAAAATCAGGCAAAGTCGGACTGGAACTCCCAATATCATGGCGAAGTTCCACACATCCTCATCGGCACTGCCACCTGTGGCCGAGCCGCCGGTGCATTGCCGGTAGTCGAAGCCTTCAACAAAGAGCTGGCAAGGCGAAACGCTCAAGCTAAGGTGACCGAGGTCGGCTGTATCGGCCTTTGCTCTCTTGAGCCGCTGGTCACCATAATTAAACCAGGTTCCTTCACGGTTTGCTATAACAATGTAACTCCTCAGATTGTGCCCACCCTTGTCGAAGGCTACATCCAGAATGACGACCCCTGCCTTGACCTGGCTCTGGGTACAGTCGAAGCTGGTAATGGGGGGGTGGTCTATATTCCGGAACTGTCCAGATTTGAGCATGAGTATCGTTTGCTTCTGCGTAACTGTGGCTACATTGACCCCGGGAATATAAACCACTATATTGCCAACGGTGGCTACAGCAGCCTGGCTAAAGCTCTGGAGATGGAGCCAGTTGCCATAGTTGAGGAGATAAAAAAATCGGGTTTGAGAGGGCGGGGTGGTGCTGGCTTCCCCACTGGGAGGAAATGGGAGCAGTGCCGTGAGGCTTGGGGACAGCCTAAATATATAATCTGTAATGCTGACGAGGGAGACCCCGGAGCCTTTATGGACCGCGTTGTCTTGGAAAGCGACCCGCAGCAAGTTATTGAAGGTATGATTATCGCTGCCTATGCCGTTGGTATCAGAGAGGGGTTTATCTATATTAGGGCTGAATATCCTCTGGCTATCGAACGGTTGAAGGTCGCCCTGGAGCAGGCAAAAAATCTGGGGCTGCTAGGCGATAATATTTTGAGCAGCGGTTTCAGCTTCGATATAGAGATAGTTCAGGGTGCCGGTGCTTTTGTCTCCGGCGAGTCAACAGCCTTGATGTATGCTATTGAGGGGAGGCGGAGCATGCCCAGGGCCAGGCCGCCTCATTCGGTGAAGTCCGGTTTATGGGGCAAGCCTACCGTCCTTAACAATGTCAAGACCTATGCCTATATTCCTCTGATACTTGAGCATGGGGCAAGCTGGTTTTCCAGCCTCGGCACAGAAGGCAGCAAGGGCACGGCGGTTTTTGCTCTAGCCGGAAAGATGGTCAACACTGGATTGGCAGAGGTGGCTATGGGCACAACGTTACACGAGCTTGTCTCCGACATAGGTGGTGGCATACGTGGTGGAAAGAAATTCAAAGCAGTGCAAATTGGTGGTCCTTCCGGTGGCTGTTTACCTGAAGATATGCTAAAGACACCGGTAGATTTCGATTCGCTGCGCAAAGCCGGAGCAGTTATGGGCTCCGGCGGCGTCATTGCCATGGATGAGGACAACTGCATGGTTGATACCGCGAAATTTTTCCTCGACTTTATACAGAAGGAGTCCTGCGGCAAGTGCTCTACCTGCCGCATTGGCACCAAGCAGATGCTGGACATACTAGAAGATATTACCGTCGGCAAAGGCAGCATTAAAGATTTAGATTTGCTGGTTGATCTGGGGCAGGACATAAGGGGTGGCTCACTGTGTGGCTTGGGCAGGACCGCACCCAATCCCGCCCTGACCACAATCCGCTATTTCCGCGATGAATATAAGGCTCATATCCTGGAGAAACGATGTCCAGCGCTGGTATGCAAGGAACTCATCGCCTATTACATCCTCCCTGAAAAGTGCGAACGAGCTTGCGAGCATTGCGTCTTATCTTGCCCGGTGGAGGCAATCAGCAGCGATGCCAAAGGGATAAAGGTGATTGACCAGAGCAAGTGCACCAAATGCGGCAGTTGCCAGCTCGTCTGCCCACCGGAATACAACGCCGTCATCCGCCTCTCCCCACCCAGCCTAGTGCCGACCTCAGGTGTGGAGAAACCGGCGTAGCCAAGAGTTGCTGCCTAAACTTGAGGCCCCATGAGGTTCCCATCCTTTCTTTTATCGAGCATCTGCCGAATCTTTGCTGCTAGGTCTTCGTATTCCCTCTGTCTCGACTTTAACAGTTGAAAATTACCACCGAAGCTAGACCATCTACCCATCAAATACAATTTCAGCCTTCACAAGGCAAAATGTTGTGAGACGTTTTTTCAGAAATATATTGACATATCACCTATAA
>VGNY01000036.1 GCA_016865895.1 Chloroflexota bacterium
ATAGCGTTCTCGCACTGCCTCGGTATATTCTTGTATGCTGCCTCGTGTCATGTTTGCCTCCTCTGGGTAACACTATTTTTGAGGCAACGATACCACTTTCGGTAACAATAATTATGAGGCAATTCGGCCCCTTTAGCAATCAGCACACATGGAGTATAATAAGAGCAGCATGACCTCTCAAGTCTTTTACCGCAAATGGCGCCCCCAGAACCTGTCTGAAGTAGTAGGACAAGAGCATGTTACCCAAACACTGCGCCACGCTGTAGCCAATGGACGGGTGGCTCATGCCTATCTTTTCTGTGGTCCACGAGGCACCGGTAAGACCAGCACCGGACGCATCCTGGCTAAGGCAATAAACTGCCTAAACCCCGAGGAGGGCGAGCCGTGCAATAGCTGCGCCTTGTGTAAGGCAATTAACGAAGGTAGCGCTCCTGATATCATAGAAATAGACGCCGCTAGCAACAGGGGCATTGAAGATATTCGCAAGCTCAGGGAGAGAGTGAACTACTCCCCAAATCTCGCCCGTTACAAGGTTTACATTATAGACGAAGCCCACATGATAACCCCGGATGCAGCAAATGCTTTTCTTAAGACCTTGGAAGAGCCGCCTCCCCACGCCAAATTCATTCTGGCGACTACAGAACCGCACAAGGTCTTGGCAACCATACTGTCGCGTTGCCAGCGGTTTGATTTCCACCGTCTCCCCCAATCAGCAGTTATCTCCAAGCTCAATCTTGTCTGTGAAAATGAGGGCATTGATATTGTGCCTGAAGCCTTGAGACTTATTGCCAAGGTAACTACCGGCAGCCTCCGCGACGCTGAAAATCTATTGGAGCAACTGGCTACCTATTACGGACATAAAATTGAGCTTCACCAGGTGCAAGAGATGCTAGGCGTCAGTGGAGACCTGCGCATTAGAGAGCTAGCCAGACATATTGTCAATAAAGACATCACTGCCGGGCTTAAGACCATCAATAGCGTCAGCGGTGATGGACTCGACCTCCGCCAATTTAATCGTGAACTGGTGGATTATCTCCGAGATTTGCTTCTGGTTAGGTCTGGCTCGGAAGAGGTTGTTGACGTTACCAGTGATGACTTAATTGAGATCAAAGAGCTGGCGGCCGGTGCCAGCCTGGATTACCTGCTAGCAGCAGTCAAGCGGTTCGGTGAGATAGACCTTCGCCTAGATAACTATTCCCCGCTACTCCTGGAGCTAGCCCTCGTTGATTCCATTTTGTCTGCCGGAGATAGGCAGTTGGTCCAACCTAAGCAGTCTGAGTCCCGAGAACCAGCCGCGGTGGCTAGCCGCCCTGCCAAATCAACCAAGCCAGCTCCAAAGGCTAAAGCTCCAGAGCCAACTGAAAGCACTGAAACCGAAGCAGTGCCAAGCAAAGCCGAAGAAACTCCGGAGACGACACCTTCTCCGGAAATCGACCAGCTACGCAGCCGCTGGAGAGAATTTATTAATGCTATGCGCGGTGAGGGTTCCAAAGGTAACCTGGATGCCGTTCTGCGGAGCGCCTGCGAACCTCTAGCTATCGAAGACAATACTTTAGTATTGGGTTTTTACCACGAGTTTCATAAAGCATATATTGAAAACCCCAAGTATAAACATCTGGTAGAAAAGAAGCTACGAGAGATTTTTGGACAGCCTTACCAGATACGCTGTGTCCTCACACCCCGCAGCGAGAAAACTAAAGTCAAAACAGAAATCCCTCTGGTAAAAGCTGCTAAAGAAAGCTACGGAGCTAAAGTTGTTGGCAGGAAGCCCAGAACGGAGGAGGAATGAATAAGTTTGTCTTTCGCCAGGCACAGGAGCTACAGGCTAAACTGGCTAAGGCTCAGCAAGAGCTAGCTGACATGACTGCTGAAGTAAGCTCAGGAGGCGGGGCCATCAAGATAGTGATCGATGGCCAGCAAAGAATTCGCTCAGTGACTATATCGCCAGAAGTTATAAACGCTGAAGACGCTGAGATGCTCGAGGACCTGGTCATGGCAGCAGTGAATGAAGCTATTCAGAAATCCCAGGAGCTCGCCGCCAGCCACCTGAGCAGCCTGACCGGCGGTCTTAAACTCCCGGGAATGTTTTAAGGAGAATGTTTATTTAGCCATGCCTGCCATCATGAACACTTTGCGAGCTACTCCGGGTCTTTCTCTTGTCATTCTGAGGGAGCCCTTCGCTTCATGTCATTCTGAGCCCTTCGCTTCATGTCATTCTGAGGGTCTCTCCCCCCTTTGTCATTCTGAGGGAGCGGAGCGACCGAAGAATCTCACCCAGTGTAAACTCCGCGACCGAAGAATCTCAAGACCCTTCGCTGTCGCTCAGGGTGACAAATGAACTTTTAGGAGGCAAGATATTTGAGCACCGAATTAATGCCCACTGCCGAGCCGATAGCCAAATTAATAGAAGAACTCAACAAGCTGCCGGGTATCGGACCAAAGAGCGCCCAACGGTTGACATACTATCTTCTCCGTGCACCTGCAGGCGAGGTTGCGGCATTAGCCGACGCCATCAAAAACCTAAAGGAAAAACTGGTCTTATGTTCCACTTGCCTTAATATCACCGATTCTGACCCCTGCGCTATCTGCCGCAACGAAGAACGCGACCGTACCAAAATCTGTATCGTCGAAGAGCCTATAGATATACTTCCCTTGGAACGCACCAAAAAGTACAAAGGACTTTACCACGTGCTTTACGGCGTCATCGCCCCGACCGATGGGATAGGGCCTGATGAGCTGAAAGTTAAGGAGCTGCTATCACGCCTCAACGACGGCCTGGTGACAGAAGTGATAATGGCAACCAATCCAAACCTAGAAGGGGAAACCACCGCCATGTACCTCCAGCGCCTCATCGCTCCGCTCGGTATACGAGTCACCCGGCTGGCTCGCGGTTTGCCCTATGGTGGCGACCTGGAATATGCCGATGATGTCACCCTCAGCCGTGCCTTAGAAGGAAGGCAGGAGATGTGACCAGACGTAGACGACGTAGACTATGACAGCCCCTCGGACTTACCAAACAGAAGCTATTATTATCAAGCGAATTAAGCTGAGCGAAGCCGATAGAATCCTTACCCTCTATACACCTGAGCTGGGCAAACTGAAAGCAGTAGCTAAAGGTACACGCCGTCCCCAAAGCAAGCTGGGCGGCCACGTAGAGCTTCTCACCCACAGCCGCCTGATGCTGGCTCGAGGCCGCAACCTTGACATCATCACTCAAGCCCAGACCATCAATAATTTTCTGCCTATAAAGGATGATTTGGAGCGTATTTCGCGTGGCCTCTACATTGCAGAACTGGTTGACTCCTTTACCGGCGAGCACATCGAAGACCGCCGCCTCTTTGACCTGGTGCTGGAAACCTTACACCAGTTGTCCCAGACTAAGGATTGTGAGCCTATCCTGCGCTACTTCGAGCTTCACCTTCTCGACCATCTCGGCTATCGTCCCCAGCTACAGCAGTGCACGGAATGTAATTCAGCTCTTAAACCAGAGACCAATTTCTTCAGCCCCAGCCATGGTGGCGTCCTCTGTCATGATTGTGGCTTTCACGAGCCGGTGGCCCGCCCCCTTTCCCTGAACGCCTTAAAGGTGCTGCGCTTGTGGCAGAATTGCGACTACGCCACCGCCAGACGAGTAAAAATAAATCCAGAATTATCAGCCGAACTGGAACAGGTGATACGGGAGTACATCAAATACCTTCTTGAGAGGCAGCTCAAGTCAACAGCCTGGCTGGATAAACTAAAAGGGACAATTCAGCCCAAATAGAGCTGTAATTCTCTCTCCCTTGATATGTGTCGAGGTAGCTTCACAGGTTGGGTAGTGGGTCAATTCGGACATAATGTTAGGTATATGCAGAAAAGTTATATTAAATAGTAAATTTCCTAATCATTGACACGACATGATTTGGTGCTATAATCATCTATGGGGTGAGTAATGTCAAATAATCGAGTCATGGTTTTCATCGATGGGTCTAATCTTTACAAGGGCGTGAAAGAGGGGCTAAAAACAGACAAATTAGTCGATATAGAAAAATTAGCGAAAAAACTTGTGGATAATCGGACTTTAGAAAGAATATATTTCTACACCACGCCAACTCCAAGTTCTGACCCACTTGTAATGCAATCAAATCAAAAGTTCTTAGACAGATTGGGTTGGATTGATAACCTTCAGGTAAGGAAGGGTAGAATTGTGCCCCGAGCACATGAATTCATTTGCAATAAATGCAACGAAAAACAGACTTATAAAACCTATATTCAGAAAGGCGTCGATACTCGTATTGTGGTAGATATGGTAACGCTTGCAGTTAATGACTCTTATGATGTAGCCATCTTAGTATCGGGTGATAGCGATTTATCGGAGGCCTTAAACCTTATTCGTGAACATACTCATAAAAAAGTTGAAAATGCATGTGTCCCGGACATAAGTTGGGCTAAAACCTTGAGAGAGGCATCGGATAAGAGAATATCCTTGACCCTAGAGTATCTTAAAGATTGTTTTCTCCCCTCCCATAGTACAATGATATAAAAGAAAACCCCCACAAAAACGTGGGGGTTTTCTTATTTTTCAGTAGCTTCTGTTGATGATACAACAGAAGAAGTTTAGTACTTCAAGACATTCGTTGCCTTGAAGGTCATTAGTAATTGTAGTAGGAATAGCCTAGGATGTCAAGACAAATTGTCTGAAATTTTAATAAAATTGCATACATTTAACGGCGATTGGCAATTACGTTAGCCTATATATTGATATATAATAAGGTTGTATACCCAAATACTGTATTATAGTACTTTAGTACTAGGCCTACGGCTGATGTGGAAGAGACTATTAATTCAGGGGAAAGGCTGAACCAGGGAGATAAATGGGAATCGCGGTATGGTAAGCTGAGAGTAATATGGGTTATGGTAGGCTCATATGCTCTGGTGATAACATTAATTAAGACCAGATAGAGGTGTAAGATGGTAAGAGAAGCAAGATTACAAGAGATACCGAAAGGTGCTCTGAAGATTGAATACGAGCCTGAGGTTGACGTTCTCACTATTTATCTTCAGGACCCGGAGACCCCCTTGAGCCATAGTAGTGAGATAGAGCCCGGCGTGATATTAAACTATGCTGAAGATAGTAGTCTTTCTTCGGTAGAAATCCTCGATGCCAGCAAGCGTTATCCTTCAGGTCAATTGGCGGCTTCCAGCGTTGATGAGTTCATTGACCTGAAAATGGCATCAAAGCTGGCGTCAATTGCGCCGGTTACTTTGAGAACACAGGCTGAGAAGGGAAAACTGTGGGCACTAAGGCTTGGTGGCCAGTGGGTAACTACACGTGAACGACTTCAGCAGTACATTGACAGCCGGGCAAGGAAAGCTAGAATTTAACCTACGTGTCATCCGTCTACGGGTCCTTCCTGGGAAGGACGGGTGACCGCTCTGTCGGGTCATCTGTGGGCAGATGACCCCTACGAGAAACGTAATCTCCTCTCCATTTACGGGAGGAGGGGTGAGCAGGCATCCAGCGAGGATTTACTCCCGCTGGGATAAGGGGAACGGGAGAGGTCAGGTGAGGGTAAGTTTCAGCAAGTCACTCTCTGGCTAATATGCGTTTTATCTCCGTCTTCAACTGCTTGGCATCAAACGGCTTCATTATGTAAGGCATTTTCGCCTTGGTGAGAAAAACTGTGGTCCGTGCCCCAATAACATCGCCGGTGATGAAGACCACTCTCTTCGCCAGGGACGGAGCTATTTCTTGAAATTGCTTATACAACTCAATACCGCTTATGCCCGGCATCTTGATATCAAGCAGGATGAGACGGTACCTCTTACTCTTAATCCTTTCCAAGGCATCTTCAGCTTTATCCACAGCTTCCACCTCATGCCCTTCTTCACTCAGCACACGGCTGACAAACTGCCTTATCACCAGCTCATCATCTACTACCAGTATCTTAGCCTTGGTCACCTTCTTAGGCTCTTTGGCTGTCGGCTCAAGCAGCACCAACTGACTGTCTTCAGTGACTATGGGCAGCTCCACAATGAAGGTTGCCCCTCTACCTAACTTGCTTTCAACCCATATCTTGCCTTTATGTTCGGTTATTATCCCATGGCAGACGCTCAGTCCGAGCCCCGTCCCCTGGCCCACCTCTCTGGTTGTAAAGAAGGGGTCAAATATCTTCTCCAGATTTTCTTTAGCTATACCCGGACCGTTGTCTTTAAAGGATATCCGAATTGTGTTATCTACCTGCTCTATCTTAATCGACAGCTTACCGCCACCATGGGCTAATTTCATCTCCATCTCGGCATTTACAATTAAATTCAGAAACACCTGCTGAAGCTGACCGGGGTCGGCGATGGTGATGGGTAAATCAGAGGCGAGTTGGGTGGTAACCTTTATGTTGCTAGTCTCCAGATGATAGGCGCGCAAGTAGAGGGTACTCCCTATGAGTTCGTTGATATCTGCCCATTTTCGCTCTGGCTTATACTGGCGGGCAAAGGCAAGCATCCTGCTGACAATGCTGGCTACCCGCTGAGCCCCTTCATGGATAATCTCCACATCCTGCCTGATATCCACGGGGATGTCTTTCCTGTCCAGCAGCAGGTGGGCATAGCCGATGACGCCGGTCAGTGGATTATTTATCTCGTGGGCGATGCCTGATGCCATCTCACCCACAGAGGCCAGTCGGCCGGCAAGCTGAGCCTTCTGCTCCAGTTGCCTTCTCTCCTCTTCTGCCTGCATGCGCCCGGTAACGTCACGGCTAACGCCACGGAATCCAATAATATCGCCCCTCTCGTTTCTTAAGGGAAAGATAGAGTCTTCGACAAATATTCGCGTTCCGTCCTTTCTAATATTTTCCATAGGAAACCATTTAAGTAACTCACCTGTACGATATACCTGATTGTAGGCACTAAACACTTTTTTGACATACTTAGGGGGTATGTAAACCCGGTAATTCATCCCCATTAGCTCTTCTCTGGAATAGCCTGACTTTTGACATAGAGCATTATTGAAAAAGGTGAAATTACCGGCTAGATCGGTTTCATAATAAGCTTCCTCCATCTCCTCCAGAACAGTCCGGTATCTCTCCTCCGACCGCCTTAATGCCTCCTCCATCTGCTTGCGCTCGGTAATATCACCACAAGCTCCTACCATTATGTGAGAACGTCCCATCTCATCCCGAACGGTTGTCATGCCGCGGTCTGTCCAGTAACGAACACTTCCATCTTTTGTCAGCACTCGATACTCCACGTCATAAAGCTCAACTCCATCCACACCACGTTGCAGAGCAGTCATCACCCGGTCGTGGTCATCAGGATGAAGTGCATTCCCCCAAGCCTCCAGTGTTCTGGGAAACTCCCCAGGCCCATACCCGAGCATGCCATCGATGTCACCAAACCAGAGCACAGTGCCATCACTGACATTCCATTCCCATACCGCATCACTGATGCTGGCAGCAGCGACACGGAACCTTTCCTCGCTTTGCCTGAGTATCTCCTCCATCTGCATGCGCTCGGTAACATCACGCCCATTCCCCCGAAATCCAACAATCTCGCCTTTTTCATCTCGCAATGGAGAAATCGAGAGCTCGGCATAGCCTGTGCTGCCATCCTTCCGAATGACTTTAAAAGTGAAGTTTCTGGCTGGCTCACCCCTCAGATAGACCTGATTGAACACACGGTACACCGCCTTCACGTCCTCAGCCGCGGTATAGACTCGATAGTTCATCCCCAACATCTCATCCGGAGAATATCCTAAACTCAGGTAAAACGCTCTGTTGCCGAAAGTAAGATTTCCTGCAATGTCTACCTCAAAGTAGGTATCCTGCATCTCCTCCAGTATAGTCCGATATCTTTTCTCACTCTGGCGCAGCGCTGCTTCTGCCTTCTTGCGTTCCTCCTGCTGTTCCATGCTGAACAGGGAAAAAGCGATATCCCCGGCAATCTCATCGAACAAGGCCAGTTCTTCTTCGTCTATAGTTATATTGCTTGGTCTGGATGCAGACAACAGGCCATAGACCTTTCCACCGCATCCCAGCCGGATGCTCATTCTCCCTCCATATTCATAAGCCTTTGCCAGAGAGCAGTCAGCACAAGACGACCGGTCTTCAATTATCACAATGTCCGGTCGCTGCAGCGCCTTCCGAGCGCAATCGGGCAGCTTGCCGCGCCTGAGCTGTTCAACCAGCGGCTTGAAGTCCTTACCCAAACCAGCTTCGGCAACAGTCACAAACTTCCCGGAATCATCCAGCAGAACAATCCAGGCATCGGAGTAACCACGGGTCTTGACGAAGTTATCGCAGGCGCCTTTGAGCAGACTATCGCGGTCGGCTCCTCTGGCAATAAGCTGGTTGATGTTGCGGATAGCGCGGAGCACGAGGTTGTGATGTCGTATTCTCTCCTCCAGCCGCCTGCGCTCGGTGATGTCAACCCATATGGTCAGGTAATACTGGATTTCACCGCCTCTGCTTACCGGTATAGAAGTTACTTCAGCCCAGAATTGCTCCCCATTCTTCTTCTTGAATACCTCCTCGACTTTCCTCATTCCTTTACTCATAGCTTCTTTAATATCATCCTGGCTTTTATGAGGTGTTGCTTCTGTCCACCACGGATATGGAGCTTTCCTTCCAATGAGCTCTGCGGCAGAAAAATCGGTTAGCTGTTCAAATGCCGTATTGACATACCTTATTGAGGTATCCGCATTGATAACCAAAATAGGATTGGGGGAATTCTCGAGCAGGCTGGAACTAAACTCTTCTGCACTACTGCGCAGCTCCTCGGCTATCCGTTCACATTCAGCTTGCGCCGCCTCCAGTTTAGCAACCCGCTGGCGCAGCAATTCTAATTCCTTTACTAGTTGCTCCTTTGTCTTATCAGTATCCTTCATCTCGTACCTCCTGAAGAGGATGTCTGCTGTTCAACCGTCTTCCGACTCCTTTGTACTTCGTCTATTTTTACTACCTTTCATCGTACATGTCAAGTGGTTCTTCGAAAATACCAAATCTCAAACAAATTCAACTACAGAATATCTAAACGACAATAGAGTATTGACTTGTCACCCTGACCCTGAACGAGGTGTAAGGAGAAGGGCCTCGAGATTCTTCGGTCGCTCCGCTCCCTCAGAATAACACGAAGTTGTAGGGACAGACCATCAGGTCTGTCCACAAAATTTTCCAACACGCAGCCATGACCCTTTAGGGTCGTGCTTGGCGAGGCTAAAGCCTCAAGCCAGCGTCTCGGACAGGTCTAAAGACCTGTCCCTACATGTCTGTCCCCTCTCCCTTGATGGGAGGAGGGGTGAGCAGGCATCCAGCTAGGGTTTACTCCCGCTGGGATAAGGGGAACGGGAGAGGGATAGGGTGAGGGTGACAAAGCCAGCGGAAAGGTTTACAATAGGCCTTAATCTGGTAGATTCCCCGGCTAAGGAGGAATAAAGGTTGGCTTTGCATCTGAGGCGGCTGCTACTGCAGTTCTTAGCCTTCCTGCTAATCTCCTTGTTTTTCTCCATTATACCTGCTCTACTGGCGGCATTTGGAAATACATCCAGCTATGCGCAGGCTCTCTTCAATATATGGTATGGCCTGCTACCACCCATAGCCTTATTGCTCCTGGCTTATCTTCTTTACCGCAAAGAGCCTAATTGGCTGGCGTTTCTAGGCAGAGCCTGGATGGCAGTGGGCACCTGGTTTCTATTGCAGCTAGTCCTGGAATCATTGACCACGGTTTCCCCGCTGCTGTCGCTACTGTCTCTGCCGGCTAAATTTGCCGGAGGACTTCTGGTAAGGCACCCCGTCGGCTATGTGGCTTACTTCTCCGGCTGGGGACTGGTCTCAGGCATCATCGTTTTCCTCCTCGGCGGGTTAGCCCTGTACATTTTCGGCTACCGCCTCAGAAGTGAAAACGGCGGGCGCATAACAAACAACGGTAACACTAAGCCCGCCTTTGTAGTCTCAACAGTCCTTCTAGTAGCCTTGCTGGTTGCAATACCTCTATCAATCTACGCCATCTCCAAGCCTACCACAGGCAATTTCGTTGCAGGCGTAGCTGTGCCCTCCGAAGATGAGATATATAGCCATATAGAAGATGTTTACGGTTTTGGCCCACGCCGACCGGGCTCGGCATCATATCACGAGGCCGCTGCTGAACTGACCGCCTGGTTTAAGTGCTTCGCTTCACCGGTCACTGTAGAGAGCACAACATTCGACTACTGGGAGGAGAAAAAATGGCGGCTGGTCATGGAGCCTAGTGGAGACAAGCCAACTGAGGTAGAATGTTTCTTCTGGCCCTACAGCGGCCAGACGCCTCCAGAAGGGATTACTGCCCCGCTCGTCTATCTAGGTTACGGTGCTGAGGCGGACTTCCAGGCTGCTGATATCACAGGCAAGGTGGTGCTGATATCTTTGGCGCCCATAAATATTGGCTGGAACGAGCTAAAGCTATTCTCCTACATGGCTTATGACCCGGAAAATCTCGCTGCCGGTCGCAGTCAGCCTTACCCCATCGGCTGGATTCTCCATCTTTTCAACATCTACCCAAGGGTGGAACAGGCCGGTGCTATCGGCGCCGTTTACATTCTGGAAGATTATCCCGATATGGGGCCGCTCACCTATTACGCTCCTTACGACGGCAAAATCCGCTCAGTGCCCAGCCTGTATATCCGGGAGGAAGACGGCGAGATGTTTAAAAACCGGCTAAAAGAAGGCCCCTTAGAGGTCAATCTAGTCCTGGATGCCACCATAGCCAAAGATGGTGGAGAAGCATCAAATATTTATGCCATTCTTCCTGGCAAAACCGACAGAAATTTCATTATCTCCTCCCATTTTGATTCGCCCTGGCCCAGCGGTGTCGAAGACAGCTCCGGAGTGGGCATGGTTCTGGCTCTAGCCCGTTACTATGCCCAGATTCCACTGGAAGAGCGCCAACGGACAATGGTCTTCATGCTCACCGGTTCCCATTTCGTCGGTGAACCATCCAATGACGATTTTATCGAGCGGCATAAGGAGGGAATTCTGTCTGACAACCTTTTTACTCTGTGCATCGAGCACATCGCCGACAACTGGCCCTATAGCGATTATGTGGAGGCAAGAGGTGTATTTTTCAAGGAGAACCCTGTGGCTATTAGCCTTTACGCCGGATTAGTCCAGCATTATGGCCTTTACAGCACGCTTCTCTTCCCCACAGTAACCCCGCTTGGCGTTCCTACTGATGCTGGCCCACTTAGCCGTGAAGGATTTCCGGTGGTCAGCTACATAAGCGGTCCAGTTTATCTTTTCGACGCCGCCGACACGCTGGACCGTGTGCCTCGCGACCAGCTAGTACCACTGGCGAAATTATACATCGATTACATCGAGAACCTGAATAGATATCCTGATTTCATGCTTCGATTCAATATAAACGCGCTGGCCAGATTACTCACCACCTTTGTGTTCAGCCCCCTGGTCATCATCGGCTTCGTCACCCGCCCCAGAAAACAAGAGAACGACCTCTGGAGCCTTTGAACCGACTGATGTAGCGGCGACCCTTCAGGGTCGCACTGGCGAGGCTAAAGCCTCGCAACTACAATAAGAGTATGAAAACACTATATTTTGAAAACAAGCTGGGCAACATAGTTGCCTTGAAAATCGCTTCCAGCTTTACTAAAAGCGCCGCCTTCGCCCCGTTTTCTCCTTTCAAATATTCAGAGGTAGAGCAGCCGGAGATACCTAATCCACGCTGGCTTAAAGTCAAGAACAGGGCTTGCGGCCTCTGTGGCTCGGACATACATTTCATCTTTATGGATATGAATACAAAATGCTTTCCGGCGGCAACCCCAGGCATATCCAGAAAGTATCTCGGCCATGAAATGGTCGGAGAGGTGGTCGAGCTGGGAGCGGAGGTGAAAGGATTCAAAATCGGCGACCGGGTAAGCCTTCGCCTGGACTGGCCCTCCTGCTTTCAGATGGAAATCGACCCTTCTTGCCAACAATGCGCCGCAGGCAACTACATGCTCTGCGAAAATCTGGGAAAGAAACAAATGCCAACTGTAGATACAGGGGGCGGATTTTCTCCCTACATGATAATGCATCGGTCTCAGCCCTACAAAGTCCCCGATTTCCTCAACAATGATGAAGCCGTTCTCCTCGAGCCCACCGCTGTTGCTGTACACGGCGTGATGAAGCATACGCCGAACAAAGGTGACAAGGTGTTGGTGATAGGCGGTGGCACCATAGGCTTATTGACAATCGCAGTGGCCAAAGTAATGCAGCCTGAGGCGGAGATTTACTGCCTGGCACGGTATCCGTTCCAGGCAAACATGGCCACCAAATTCGGCACAAAGGGCATAGTGTTTGACAACGAAAACGCCTATGAACAGATTGCCAGGATAACCGAAGCCAAATATTTTGAAGGCTATTTCAAGAACCGGATTTTGCTGGGGGGTTTCGACATAATCTACGATACGGTAGGAAATGACACGACTATGCGAGATGCGCTTCGTTGGGTTAGAGGCAAGGGCACGGTGGTCATTCTGGGCATAAACTTCCAGCCGGGCAAGATAGACTACACCCCTATCTGGCACCAAGAGATAAAGGTGACCGGGATAAACTGTCACGCCACCGAATATGAAAGGAAGTCATCTTTTGATATAGCTGCCGAACTACTCGGCGACAAAAAGGTGAACATTGAAGGCATGATCACCCACCGCTTCCCTTTGGAAAGATACCGGGAAGCAATAGAGGCATTCCTATCAAAAGGCAAGAGCCGGGCCATCAAAATCGTTATAGAGCACTGACATCGCCAAACAAAGCGGCGTTAACTCAGTTCTAAGGAGGTTCGGCCAGTTTAGACCCATCGGGGACTTCGATTTCCATGTAAAGCATAGCCAGGCACATTGATTTACCAGTCTCATCCCACCTCAGTGTCTTAGTAGCGCCACCTCCTAAAGCGTTATGCATTACAACCTGCAGCGCATTTATGTTCGGCATCTCGTATACCTCAACCTCACCTTTGACCAAGTCTCTGTAATGTTCCTTCACTTTCTGCGGCGTAACTTGCCTTCTTAATATCTCAAAGTTAGCTTTGTCGAAGGCCAAAATTCCGACATTCGAGATATCCCCTTTATCACCGCTCCTAGTATAGGCGAGTTCTCTAAGTAACACCTTGGGCACGCTAACTCACCTCCCGCACAACAAAATCTATCAGCACCTCTTCCCGCGGTATGAGCGTTGGCCAGAGGGCAATTACAGGCCTGGGCTGACGCGGAGCTGAGAAGCCTACACCTACGGGCGTACCGGTGAGCACAGCGAACGCAGATACTATCATTTGCGCCTCAGCCGCCGTTTTAGCTTTAGCAGCCACCCTGAAGCCAATCTCATTTATCGAGTCTTCATCTGGAATCGGCACAACAGGCCCCAACAGTGAGTTTATCCCGATGTAGTCGATCCTCACCTCCAAGTTTTCACGTTTTAGGCCCATCTGCTTCAGCCTCTCCCAGCCTACTTCTTCCATCCTCTTCGCCTTGCTCAAGGCTTTAGGAGCACCTATTATCGTCAGGTTCTCGGCGATAAATCCATCCGAGTAGCCAATCTGGACTTTCAGCGTATCAGGCCTGGGTTTACCGGTCATATTTGCCACCCGCACTCTGTCATCGCCCAGGTCTTCAAGCGTAAGCGTGGTCATATCAGCTATACCATCGGGCATAACATAATTTCTGGGGTCGTGGACTTCATATACTAGTTGCTCTTTAACAGTCCACTCGTTTACCATTCCGCCGGTCCCGGGCACCTTGGTAATAATAGCGGTGCCATCCTCGTAGAACTCGGCCATGGGATAGCCTATGGCCCAGGGTTTGGGTACCTTCTCCCATAAAACCGAGTTTTGCCCGCAGCACCAGCTAGCACACTCGATTATATGGCCTACAGTCACCGCAGCACCGATAAGGTCCCAGTAAGGCTCTTCAAACTTCCAGCCAAATTCGTGCATAATGGGGGCAACGAAGAGGGCGTTATCTGAGACCCTGCCGGTTATGACCACGTTCGCCCCCTCGCCAAGAGCGCCGATAATCCCATCCGAGCCTATGTAGGCATGGGCGGAGACAATGCGGTCTCTTATACGGTCTATATCCTCTTCACCAGTATCCAGGTTGTTAAATTTCCACCCCTTTTTCCTGCAGTCCTCGAGTTTATTCAGCACATCATCACCCCTTACAATGCCTACCTTCAAATCAGTCAGCCCTTTCTCTTTAGCAATGCTCAATACCTGGTTGGCTGCTTCCTCACAGTTGACCCCACCACCGTTGGTGATTATCCTCATGCCCTTTTTATGGGCGGGTGGCAGTATAAGCTTCATGCCATCTATGATATGCTGCCAGACGTAGCCCCTTTTAGGGTCTCTCGCCTTTGTTATCTGGAGCACGGCCATGGTGAGCTCGGCCAACTGGTCAAACCCCAGATAATCAACCTGTCCCTTCTCCACCAATTCCAATGCCAGCATTGGGTCAGATGGTGCCCACCCGGAGCCAGCACCCAATCTTATTTTCCGCATAACGTGACTCTCCTTTTAAGCTGGCTTTCGAATCCCCTGATAGATATGCAGGGCAAGTAAGACTATAAAAGGAATCCACAGATTATCATGAATCTTAAATGCCAACGGCTTGGTTAATAATCAAATGTCACACTCTCGACAACCCTGAATTGCGTAACACCGAAGCCGGTAAGAAGGTTAAGCACTAGCACAGCAACAGTTCCCTAGCCCTTGTTCTTCTTCAGTTTATTGAGGACAGCTAAAGCTCTATCTCGAGCAGCCTTTTCCAGCTCCGAAATCTCCTCCTCTGGAATCCTGGCAAGAAAGGCAGTGAGCTCAGCCACCGTTTCATTAGCCCTGCGCTCAGCATGCAACTCATCGAGCGCCTTATACCCTTGCAGCTTGCATGGCCCCTCGCAGCCACCTTCAGCGAAATGCCAGTCCTTAAAGCTGACCCCACAACCGGCTAAGAACATCATGTAGCCTAAAGGGGTGGCTACCGGAGGGATACCGAGAGCCAGCGAACGGGCTGTTTCCTGCTGCTCCGGGCTATCGTATTCAACCATTATGTGCCCGCCCGGTGGTATGAGTTCAGCCAGATACTGAAATAGCTGCTGAGTTTCATCCTCCGAAATATCGACAGCTTTCCCTGACCCGAAGTTAACTCGAGGTGAAAGGCTGATAACCTCAATCCAGTTGTAGCTGGGATACTTTCCCTGATGATGCAGGCCGAAAATGACCGGTTGACGGCTAACTTCACCCGAGGAGTCACGTAAGAAGAGGTGAAAATAGCTGGCACCTATTCTGTGCTTCTGCCCTACCGTAACCACTAATTTGTAGGGGCCCAGATTCTTATCCTGAAGGCAGCACAGCGGATGTTGTCCCTCCTGAACCAAAATCAACTCCTTTTCTTGCAGGCTGTCGCCGACAGAGCGCTTGATGACACTAGGCTTCTTTCAATAGGGCGACAAGCGAAGCCGAATCGGTGACAGGTGTCTTGCAAGTATAGCGCTCACATATATACACTGTGGGTCGATTATCAATCATCTGCCTGTTTTCAAGCAGTTTTAATTCCGAAAGACGCGTGGAATCATCGGGGTCGCAAGCGGCGATTACCTTATTAGGCAGCCACATAGCATACAGAGCGCGTAACAACTCAGATGTCGCCGGACTGTTTATGGGGCCGATGATAGCAATTTCTTTGGGAGCCGATAGGTAGAAGTCAAGGGCACAAAGCCAGTTGGCAAAGCCAAGCGGATGCCGTTCCATAAACTCCCGCATGGACCGAAGCGACTGCGACGCTATCTGCTGAAATCGCTCATTGCCCGTCAACACGGCTAGCCTGAGCAATACCGAGACGGCTGCCGAGGAACCGGATGGCAGTGATGTGTCGTATATATTTCTAGGCCGGATAAATAAATCCTGCTGCCTCTCATTCGTGTCGTACAGGGTGCTCTCGGACTCGGACCAGAATTGCTCAATCATAGCTTCTGCCAGCCCTATAGCTTGCCTGAGCCAATCTCCACAGAAGGTAGCTTGATGTAAGCCCAAAAATCCTTCAATAACCAGGGCATAATCCTCGAGATAACCATCTATTTTAGACACACCATCCTTGTGTGTATGTTTGAGATAGCCACCGTCAACCATCGTGTTCAGTAAGAAAGAGCCGTTCTTCACTGCGGCAGCTAAATAGTCCCGGCGGTCAAGAACGCAGGCGGCTTCAGCCAGACTGGCTAGCATGAGTCCGTTCCACGAGGCTAAAATTTTATCATCCCGACCCGGCTTGACCCTCTGCTCCCGCTTTTTCAGTAAAGAGGCCTTAGCCTGCTCGATTATACCGTCTGCTTCCGGCGTAAGGTCATTAGCCACATGGAGAATATTCCCACCTTCAAAATTACCTTCAGCAGTGATGCCGAAATAATCATTGATTATCCGGCTGTGTTTCTCTCCTACTACCTCGGCAATTTCCTCTCGCGTCCACAAATAGTACCTACCCTCGATACCTTCGCTATCAGCATCCTGCGTGCTATAGAAACCGCCCTTCGGGTCGGTCATTTCCCTGAGCACATAGTCCAGAGTCTCTTCAGCTATAGAGCGGTATAACTGCTTGCCTGTGACTAAATAGGCATGCATATACACCCGGCTCAGCAACGCATTATCGTATAGCATCTTCTCAAAATGCGGGACCAGCCAGCAGCTATCAGTGGCGTACCGATGGAAACCACCCCCCAGCTGGTCGTAAATGCCTCCCTTAGCCATTTTCTCCAGGGTTAGCTCCACCATTTCCAAAGAGGCTGTATCCCGGCTGCGCTGGAAATGTCTCAAGAGAAATTCAAGTACCATCGGCTGAGGGAATTTGGGTGCTGTGCCAAAGCCGCCGTTTTGCTTATCGAAATTACGCTTCAAATCCAGGTAAGCTGCACCAAGAATATCAAGAACCAGTGGTTCGGCAGCAGCGCCTCTATCTACCTGCCTCGACATCGCCTCCAACAACTGCTGGGCGGTGTGCTCGATATCATTACGACGGTTACGGTAGGCATCAGCGACAGCGCTTAGAACTCTAGGAAAGCCAGGCATGCCATGCCTATCTTCAGGCGGGAAATAGGCTCCACCAAAGAAAGGCTTGCCTTCCGGGGTTAAGAATACAGTTAACGGCCAGCCGCCGCTGCCGGTCATAGCCTGCACCGCTACCATATAAATACTATCGATGTCAGGACGCTCGTCTCTATCCACTTTGATATTGATGAAGTTCTCGTTCATCAAACTGGCTATTTCATTATTCTCAAAGGACTCGTGAGCCATAACATGGCACCAGTGGCATGCCGAATAACCAATGCTCAGTAATATAGACTTGTTCTGTGACCGGGCAAGACCGAGTGCCTCTTTACCCCACGGATACCAGTCCACCGGATTACCGGCGTGCTGCAATAGATAAGGACTCGTTTCCCCGGCTAAATGATTTGGCATTGATATCTTTTGCTTACTCCGAAAGGATACCAGCTAAGCTGATGTACACGACGTCCGGAGCATGAGAACTTACCTGTAGCCGCAGATGCCCCCTGGCTACTTTTTCTTAAACGCTACTGCACAGGTTATCCATTTGCCCTGGGCATCCGGCAGCCCCACCACAATGCCCCAAAGGTCTCCGCCATCCGCACGTACGAAATGCCACCAGTGAGTGAGTTCCGGGGGTATACCCTTAGTCTTGAAAGCTATCTCGTATGTACCAAAGGTTTGCACTACCAAACCCGGCCAGGTAGTTATAGGCCCGGGAGCGTCATTAGTATGGATGGTGACGTCCTTTTTATCCCAGTCCAGCTCCAATTCAATGCTCCATTCCTTACCCACTCCGGGTAAATGTGCCCTGCCACGGAAAGTCTCCATGCTTCACCTCCTCTTTTAAAGGCTTCCTTAAAAACCACCAGGTGCACCAAAAAGCCAATTATTTTTTAGTCGATTCTTTAGCTCCCTGATAAATGTGCAGGATTAACAGGACTATGAAAGGAATCAACAGGTTGTTATGAATATTAAAGGCTAAGTTTTTAGTTAGTAATCCGAATGTCACATGCTCGACAATCCTGTATTGCGTAATACCGAAGCCGGTAAGAAGGTAAAGCACTAGCATAGCCAGCAGCAGCCAACGCACTACCTGCCTGGCTAAATTCTCCTTCAATATGTTTTTCATCTTTCGAAGAAGCCTTTGTCAAGGTCGCCGCTGTTGGAGTAGCCTCTCTGCTCCCAATAGCCCTTATAATCAACGTCATCGGACAGTTCGATTTCCGTTATCCATTTTATCCATTTATATCCCCATTTACTCTCGGCTACGAGCTCGAAAGGAAAACCCCTTTCCGGGGGGATAGTAACACCGTTCATCATGTAAGCGATTAGTATGTCATTGTTCATTATGTAATCAACGGGCAAAGAAGTCGTGTAGCCGTCATAGGCATGAAATATGACCACCCTGGCATTCGGCAGCGGTTTTGCTTCGGCAAGCAAATCTCTAATAAGCAAACCCTTCCACAGAATGGTAACGCTCCAGCCCTCCACACAATCCAGCGTTACCACCTTCTCGTAGCTCTGGTGGTTGTTAATGACTTCGTCATAAGTGTATGCCTTGGAATTCTCTACAAGCCCGGAGACTTTGAGCTTGTAGCTTTCTATATCAACACGCTGAGGCCCTTTTATGGAATTCTCTCTGAAATCATTTATCGAGGAAAGCTTTTCGCCCTGATAGTCTCTGACCTCCACCGGTTTCAGTTCATTGGTCTTGTCCATAGTCCCATCTCCCGTGCAGCCGCTTCCGGCAGTCAAAACCGCCAGAATGACGGCGAGCAAAATAACTGCACTACCGAATCTTTTTTTCATTTATCTACCTGACACCTCGAATACATAATCTGAGCCTATCGGAATGGCACACCAAAGAAGGCGAGCGCTAAACTAGCGTGAATGACCACCGATGGCCAGAACACCCACCAGATATAGCAATGATATTTGTAGAATTGCTTGTAGGCGGAATACTTCATAAGCCCGCCAGCCCATCTGCTGCCCGGTAGACACCGGCAAGAAAAGAATATCAGCGCAGCAGCAACCAGATTTATAATGCCCAAAATGAATATCAATTTGACAACTACTAGCGATTGAAAAATTCCCATTATCTATACCCCCCCCCAAGATTAAATTGCGGCTAAAGGTCTAGTTCTCCAATTCCGCGGTTGACATGCTTTATGGTCGAGTTATCATCCGAACCATACGACCAGATGATTTGGTTAGTACCCACGGAGAATGGGCGGTCATACTTATCGCCGGTATCTAACAAGCGTTTGAACTCAATGATGGTATATCCACCCATCTCTTTACCACCGAATTCAAGGATATCGTTAGTACCGCCAAGTTCAGTGTCCGGAGGATGCGGACCAAAGTCGCCGGTAGAGTAAATGTCATAAACGGTGGCTTTGCCATCGCTGACAAAACCCAACACCATGTCGGCATCCTTCATCGTTGTCCCCGGTTGTGTACCAACGGCCACCCACCCGGTCGTTTTGACTTTCAAGCCGATGTAGATGTACTCCTCATCGCTGGCCCAATTTATTTCATAATCGCCGTATTTAGCTACCTTGGTATATTCTCCATCGCTGATAACGCCGTCAGCCGTCCATTCGGCTGGCGGTGGTAGGAATGAATCGGGCGGTGTTTGTGGGTATGTCGGCGGAGAAGCTGGCGGTGGCTCTGAGGGTACCTGTGGTGAACAAGCGGCACCCAAAACGAATAGCAACAAGAGCACGACAAACCCGGTCAACAGACACCTTAGCAATCTGTCACCATGTGCCTGGCTGGAACTCATATCAACCCCCTTTCCCCTTTTTCCTCCGCCTCGTGAGGCTTATATGCTGCTTGCGCATGCACTTATCCATGACTACTAAGAGACCGGCTTCTCTGGCTCTGGCTGCTGCTGCCTCATTAATTACCCCTTCCTGCATCCAAACCACCTTAGCTCCTATCTTTATCGCTTCGTCAACAATGGGCATCACTTCTTCCGACTTTCGGAATATGTCTACCACCTCGACTTTTTCAGGAATTGAACTAAGGTTGGGATAGCAAGTCATACCTAGAATCTCACGTTCATTGGGATTGACCGGAATTACATTGTAGCTGTGCTTAGAAAGATATCTGACCACCCTGAAACTGGGTCGCTCTGGATTAGATGATGCACCGACGATAGCGACTGTGCGGTATTCCTTTAATATCTTTTCTTCCAGCGTCATAGCTCACCCGCCAAGGGCTTGAATTATTGCTCTATTAAACACCGGTAGGTCAGATGGCTTGCGTGAGGTGATAAGATTCCCATCCCTGACTATAGGCTCATCGACCCAGTTGGCGCCGGCGTTCTTGAGGTCTATTGCTACCGAAGGCCACGAAGTAACACGGCGTCCTCTGACTATATCGGCTGAGATTAGCAGTTGAGGTCCGTGGCAAATAGCCGCTATCACCCCGCCCAAACCATATGCTTTCCTTACCAGGTCAATCATAGACTGGTGCAGCCGCATCTTGTCAGGCGCATAGCCACCGGGGATTATAATAGCATCGAAATCCTCAGCCCTGACCTTATCGGCATCAATATCAACCTTGATTGTTGCTTTGCCTCTCTTGCCTTTATAGGTTGTTTGGGAGCCGCTGCCTACTACGAACACCTGGGCACCAGCTTCCTTCATCGCCTTCAGAGGCTCAATGAGTTCGGAATCCTCGAAATCCTGTTCCGCTAGAATGGCAATCCTCTTTCCTTTCAGTGACATCATCTACCTCCTTACAATCAAAAATTATGCACTTCTATCTGCCTATAAGAATTCATCAAGCAGCCTCTCTATTCGACTGGGTTCAATCTTCTGCTTCACCAATGCACCTTTCTTCAAAACTGACAGTTGCTCCTCAAAGGTGGGTGACTCTCTTCTATAGACAACACCGATAGGTATCCGCTCCCCCCATTCTTGAGCTTTGTCGAAGGCCATAGCCTTGTTGCCGGGATCATAGTTAGCCTCTTGCTCCAGGTTGTACACCCTCTCCCGGTACCAGCTATATGTATTCTTATGGTTAAACGAAACACAAGGTTGGAGAATATCAATAAACGCAAAACCTTGCTAGTGTCCCGAATGTGGTGGAAAAAGGAATCGGCATATCCTACCCTATAGGAAAGCCAAATAAAAACAAAGGAGGATATACCGATGGAGAAAGGATACCATAAGGGACAAGAATTGACCATGTCA